>NZ_JBEOPO010000010.1:0-122610 GCF_040310145.1 Shewanella sp. S1-49-MNA-CIBAN-0167
TTTCATAGCAAATCTCACTTCTAGTCTTGATTTATACTATAAGAATAGGCCAAAACTGACTCAGATGCATAGGCATGAAACCTAATGATGAAAGTAATACCATAGAAACAGAGCCAGAATGGCCAAATCCTTTTTTTCTATAATATGCATAACCACCAACAATAAAATTCCGGACATAAAACATTTTTAATTATCTCCAAGGTTTATAGCTTGAACGCCGATCACCTTTTGACATAATCCTATCATAAATACATGGCCATATATGGACGCTCCCGGTGAGTCAAGATAATACTTTGCTCACCGAAGGCTTTTTGGCCTTAGTTTTCTATACAACATTCTCACTCTTATCGTTGCTTTTGA
The DNA here is from genome assembly GCF_040310145.1 of Shewanella sp. S1-49-MNA-CIBAN-0167. NCBI lineage: Bacteria > Pseudomonadati > Pseudomonadota > Gammaproteobacteria > Alteromonadales > Shewanellaceae > Shewanella > Shewanella sp. S1-49-MNA-CIBAN-0167. The sequence goes on from NZ_JBEOPO010000010.1 coordinate 361, forward strand.
TGTGCTCATTTACCGCTAGAAGCGGTTGTACTGCCATATATACGGGCTTAACAGCCAAGCTGCGCCCCTAATGAAATCCGTACCACTGCGCCTGTCAATTGAAACACCCATGCGGATTAGGCTTTTCCTATCCTTGGCCTATTCGGGCTAGCACTGGTTGGACTGAGCCATTTCTTCATCGTTCACAACAACCCCGGTGAGTATTTAATGTGCTATCTTGCGGCTCTTATCACCCAGTCGGACTCGGAGTCCTTGGCCAGACCGAGCTCTGCAAGATAGCGACAACAGTGTTAACAAGTACCATGGTTTACACCTTGATTTGCTGCATATTGCGGAGCATAAGGCACTTGTTTTTGTAATAAAATCCATATCAGTCTGGCGAGTCTATGAGCCGTGGCAACCACCGTACTGCAGATGCTTTTTCGGCTTCTTAGCTGCGTTATCCAGAGGTTTAAATCATCTTGTTTTTTACTCGCATGGCTGACGACGGTTCTGGCTCCATGAATAAGCTGTTTGCGTAAATAGCCGTTGCCACGTTTGGTAATACTGCCATTAACACTTCGATGGCCTGAGGCAAATTGCTTGGGGGTTAACCCCAGCCACACACCCAGTTCTTTAGCAGTATTAAACGCCTGACCTTTGCCAATTGATGCAACAAACGCTGACGCGATAATGGGCCCTACACCAGGAATGCTTAATAAAATTTTGCCATTAGGGTCACGCTCGACAAGTTTTTTTATCAAGGTATTAATTCTGTCTAAATGAGTATTAACACTTTGATATTCATCCCAGAAATCATTAGCCATCAACTTAATGATAGGGCGTTGTGACGCATCGTTAATGATGTCCCACATAGCAACTTCAAATGTTTTATAGCCTTGGGCAAAGCAAATCCCAAAATCGACTAATACACCCCGAATTTGATTAGTGCAGGCCGTTTTCTCCTTCACTAAACGTTCTCTGACTCGGTGTAACATCAATATTTCTTGCTGCTCTTCGGTTTTCACTGGCACGAAACGAATGTTTGGCCTAAAGCTGGCTTCAAAAATCGCCATTGTGTCATTGTTGTCATTTTTACTGCCTCGCACGAACGGGGTGACATGTTGGGCAGGAATGAGCTTAACGTTATGCCCCATAACGAGAAACTTACGTCCCCAGTAATGGGATGAATAACAAGCCTCAAAGACCACATCGCAATGGGGTTGTTGCAACATAAACTCAATCAGTTGAGTGCGATTTAAACGTTTATTGAAGACTTGCTTTGCATGGCTATCCATTCCTAAAACTTGGAAAACATTTTTTGCCAAATCAATCGCAATAGTGGTAACTTTCATGGTGGACGCTCCTTAAGTAACTGTATGGTTCAACATCAGTTTGGCGCATTGACGCCGTATTAGGGAGCGTCCATCTCATCACCCAAAATACTGACTTTAAAACGGCTGATTCAACTCTGAACTTGAGGACGTTGAAGAAAATAGTGTGAGTCCTGACATGGATGTCAGGCTAGCTTTCGAGGTACAGGATGTACCATCGGAAGCGTTAGCATTTTCGAATAAGTCCGAAGCAGCATACAAATGAAGTCCAAAGCTGGATTAATCCCCATGGCGACCTTTTCGCTGTTTGAAAATGTTGCGGGGCGGCTGGGAGTTCCAAGAGGGAACAGCCGTTGGTTTCCTCTTGGTCTGGTGTGGGTGAAGCGCCACGACGTTAGTGGCCGCAGGCCATAGCTTAAAAATACTTTGGGCCACTAACGAATTTAGCATTAACGCTTCACTGTCACGTCTTCACGGATACACAGCAATAATAGCTAACGATTTTCGACCTCGATAATCGACTACTGCGAGTTAATTTTCCACTCGCGGCAAACACTGTTATGCCTTCATATCGGCATTGAGTTGCCGGACTAAGGCCGCTGATAAGTTATTGGCAATACATACTGGAGAGTAGTTGTCACTGCAGTGAGTCATTTTATGATGCGGCAGGTAAAACAGCCGGTTACTTTTGTGTGTTTATGGGCGTTGTTTTATCTATGTAACAAAAATTGTTAACTGCTTCCTGTTTCCTTATGGTCGATTGTTGTAAACTCCGCGCCAACAAAGGCTATGTTGGTAAGAGTAAATTTTACCAGACATGTGGATAACAAATTTGTTTACCACAATACTCGCAGGTCACTAACGCCATAAGCGCCAAGTGGATCTCTCACCTAAGTCTATCTCGATTGGGGCTCTACCTGCCATAGCTGTGTCGCCAATGAATGATCATTGGTTAACTCATATTTAAGAGATCAAAAGGTATAATATCTATGAAGTCTGAACAGACTCTCTCTAACTCGACTGCTGCTTCTGATCCATTTTTGGATAGCTATTTCAATATTTCTGCCCGTGGAAGTACCTTAAAACGTGAAGTCATTGCGGGCTTAACGACGTTTTTGGCTATGGTTTATTCGGTAATTGTAGTGCCTAACATGCTTGGCACTGCAGGGTTTGACCCTGCTGCGGTATTTATCGCGACTTGCTTAATTGCCGCTTTTGGTTCGTTACTCATGGGGCTATGGGCTAATTTGCCGATGGCCATAGGGTGTGCAATATCACTCACGGCCTTTACGGCATTTAGTATGGTGCTGGGCCAAGGCATATCCATTCCTGTCACCCTTGGCGCTATTTTTCTTATGGGTGTCGTATTTACCTTTGTGAGTGTCACGGGTATTCGTCAGTGGGTACTGACGAACTTGCCAACCGGTATCGCTCATGGTACGGGTATTGGTATTGGTTTGTTTTTACTGCTTATTGCGACCAATAGCGTGAAATTAATTGTCTCCAACGATGCCGGTTTACCCGTACAGCTTGGTGATATTAATAGCTTACCGGTTATCGCAACAATAATTGGCCTTGCTATGACGATTGGGCTTGAGCGCCGAGGCATGCCAGGTGGCATATTGCTGGTGATTGTCGGACTCTCTGTCTTTGGGTTAATATTTGATCCGAACGTGACATATCAAGGCTTATTTGCATTGCCTGACTTGATGTCGGAAACATCACTGATTGGCCAGCTCGATATTATGGGCGCACTGAATCCAGTGGTACTGCCGATTGTGTTGGCGTTGGTGATGACCGCAATATTTGATGCCACTGGCACGATTCGAGCGGTGGCAGGCCAAGCGGAACTTCTTGATGAAAATGACAATATTGTGGGTGGTGGTAAAGCACTGACATCAGATTCTGTCAGCAGTATTGTTGCTGGCCTAGTCGGCGGTGCCCCTGCGGCCGTTTATATTGAATCCGCTGCAGGAACCGCTGCAGGTGGCAAAACTGGCCTGACCGCTACCATAGTTGGCTTGCTGTTTTTGATGATGATGTTTTTAGCGCCGTTAAGCTATTTAGTGCCGGCTTATGCGACCGCGCCAGCGCTTATGTATGTTGGATTACTGATGCTAAGCAACGTCACTAAGCTTGATTTTGACGATAAAGTGGATGCGATGGCAGGCCTAACCTGCGCAGTATTTATCATTTTAAGCTGTAATATCGTCACTGGGATCATGCTTGGCTTTGTGACCTTAGTGATTGGCCGCATATGCAGCGGCGAGTGGCGTAAACTGCGACTTGGCGTCATCGCCATTACACTCGGTTTAGTCGCGTTCTATCTAGGTGGTTGGGCAATTTAACCCGATAATAGACTCAATAGTGAGGCCAGCCATAGAGGCTGGCCTTTTTATTAGCGGCTTTTTGTTAGCGGCGTAATACGGCTAAGGCCTAGAAAGACGAGGCACTTGTTAGTGGCCTACCATAGCGACTTTCATCTTCAGCAGGTGCTGGTGGTAGCTGGCCGCTAGCAATATGGGCGTTTAACCATAATAGCTGCAGGGGTTACGGAATTCATCGCGGCGCAGTGATACATCTAAGTCCACATCTAGGCCCACATCTAAGTCCACCTCTAGGCCCACATTTAAGCCCGCTTCACTTATCCATGTCAGGGCAATCCCCTTGCTTTTAAAGCGCCAGCATCACCTTGAATACACTATAGTGTTAGTTAGACAGCAAAATAGCTAGGCCCAAAAGCCTTCGGTAAGCAAACCCTTGTCTTGACCCATAGGAGGCATTCACCCTTTTCTAGCAATCATAAAACCAAAGATATATCTCAATAGCGTAGCCAGTAAAAATAGCTATCCGCATCACTCTTCGCAAAAATCTTGTGTCTCTAACAGTAATTTGGCATAAGGTTCCATCGGAATGTTCATTTCCTGTTGCAACCATTGACCTTTAGCCAGTAGATCTTGTTCTTTTAGCGCGGGAATGTCATTTTTGAATGCAAGAACAATCGTGTTTCCACTATCGACTTCGAAACTGAGTAGTTGGTTGTCAAATACGCCCGCGAGTAATTCATCTAACTCTTCTCGTAAGTTAACTGTCGTATGCCAGATATTGAGCACGAGGACACCTTGTTGGTTGAGTGCCTGTTTACAATCACGCAAGTAGGATTGTTGTACTTGCTTCGGTTCCATGCCCTTAGCGTTGTAGAGATCTGAAAAGATAATATCGCTTTTTATGTCGGTGTGTTTCATGTAGTTAACCGCATCATCTATATGAATACACAGGCGATCCGTGTCGGGTAAGTAAAAATATTCTGTTGCAGTATTGGCCACGGCTGCACGATATTCGACCGCATGGACCTGCAATTCGGAGAAACTACTGAGTAGATTTTTTGCCATTGAGCCGGCGCCCAGCCCCATAATCGTGGCCGTTTTTACTGTGGGGATAAACAATAAACCCGCCATCATGGCCTGAGTGTAGCCCAGAGCTAATCCATTAATGTCTTTTAGTTTCATACTACTTTGATAGATTTTCCCATCAAAGCTGAGGATCCGGCTGGTCCTTGTTTGGTAAACATAAATTGGGCCGTGCTCATCGTTTATTGATGAGATGCAGTTTCCTTTGATATCCATGATCTTTTTAATACCTTTTAAATACGGGTATATAACGGGTAGAGCATTATAACGAAAAAGAGGGCTAGGTGTTTCTCGATGATTTTTTCTGCTTTAATCAATAAAATCCTTTAGCGGACAGCCACTTTTATGTCTTGCGCTATCACGCGACAAAGGACGATGCTTGGATCGGAGATATCTTGTTAACCAAGCCAAGAGGGTCTAGGCCGCGATGAACATCGACCATATCGTCAAGTATCATAATGAGTGTCGGCTAAATCATTGATAACGGATGGCCAGTATTTAAGCTGAATGTGAATTTAAATCTAAATATGAACCGAATATAAAGATAGAAAAACCACTAAGATGCCCAAAATTGTCAGTTGAAATAGGCAAAAATTGATACCTTGGTAAGCGCTTGGATCACTAGACACGGCACATTTGCTACGGGTACTGGCTGCAGTTCAATGTCAAAAAACATGTTCGCGGATTTTGCTAGAACACGACACCTCAATGTCGTTGCCATCGAGTCATTTCCGTTAGAACGATATCGCCTAAAAAATCTTAGCGCCAGACACAGATAAAGTTCAGGATTTATACAAAAGTTTGTTATACTCCGCGGCCGCTTATCTATGGCACAAAATTGGCGCTTAATTCAGGCTTAACGTTTTTCAACTATCCTAAGATGTTAATCACGCTAAATTAAGCATAGAATCGACCATTAGATAAGGCTCTAAACCATAAAATTCCAGATTAATTTGCGAACACTTTTTGTTAACTGATGTTGACTGAATCGCATATCAATCGCTTTGTTTTGATGTACATACAGGAACTGCACCATGAAATTTGAATCTTTTAGCTTCGCCCCAGAATTACTACGCGCGATCGCTGAGTGCGGTTATCAAGCTATGACACCCGTTCAACAACAAGCGATCCCTGCGATCCGTCGTGGTGAAGATGTGTTAGCCAGCGCCCAAACCGGTACCGGTAAAACGGCGGCGTTTGCATTGCCTATTTTACAAAAAATGTGTGACACCCCCAAAGAGACGCTACCGTCTAACACTCGCACCTTAATTCTAACGCCAACCCGTGAGCTTGCTGCGCAGGTTGCCGACAATATTAGCGCCTACAGTAAATACCTTAACGTAACGGTATTAACCATTTACGGTGGCGTTAAAATGGACTCTCAATCACAGAAACTTAAACGTGGTGCCGACGTGATTGTGGCTACCCCAGGGCGTTTGCTTGAACACATTGTAGCCTGTAACTTAAGTTTATCTAACGTTGAATTTTTAGTCCTAGATGAAGCCGATCGCATGCTCGATATGGGCTTTAGTGCTGATATTAAAAAAATTATCCAAGCGGTAAACAAAAAGCGTCAAAACATGTTGTTTTCTGCGACCTTCTCTACTGAAGTGAAAAAGTTAGCCAATGAGATGCTTAATAAGCCTAAAATTATTGCCGCTGATAAGCAAAACACCACGGCGGACACCGTTAGCCAAGTGGTGTATCCGGTTGAGCAACGTCGTAAACATGAATTATTATCTGAGTTAATTGGCACTAAAAATTGGCAACGTGTCTTAGTGTTCACCGCGACGCGTGATGCGGCAGATAAATTAGTGAAAGAGCTAAACTTAGACGGGATTGTTTCTGGTGTGGTTCATGGCGAGAAAGCCCAAGGTAGCCGTCGTCGTGCACTGCGTGAATTTGTTGAAGGTAAAATTCGCGTATTAGTCGCCACCGAAGTGGCTGCTCGCGGACTCGATATCCAAAATCTAGAATATGTTGTTAACTACGATTTACCGTTTTTAGCCGAAGATTATGTCCACCGTATTGGCCGTACTGGTCGTGCGGGTAAAACCGGTGTTGCCATTTCATTTGTGAGCCGCGAAGAAGAACGCACCTTAGCGGACATTGAAAAATTAATCGGCCAGAAAATCCGCCGGGTCACAGTGCCAGGTTACGAAGTCGGCAGCCGTGAGGTATTGCTCAAGCAAATTGAACAACGCCGTAGCTTTGCTAAAAAGCAACAACGTAGCGATAACGTGGGCGAGCAGATGATTGCCGAGAAAAACATGGATGGACGTCGGGTTAAAGTCGGTAAAGCCAGTAGCACGGTAAAATACAAAAAGATTAAATAGCATCACACTATTTAATCAACTAGGCGCTTAGGCGCCTTTTTTGTGTTTGGATGAAATTATTGTGTTTATGCTATGGTCTATTGTTGTTGGGACATCACTTCACAAGGACTTACTATGCTAAAAACGCTACTTATCGCTACCGCACTGACCCTAACCAGTTTAGCCAGTATGGCTAAACCCATTGCCAGTGACGAAAATCATGTAATACCCCTGCTTAATGGTCATCAAATTCCGGCGATTACACTGCAAGATGTTGATGGCAAAGCGGTTGATCTGAGTCAATTGGTAGCCCAAAAACCCACGGTCTTTTTCTTTTATCGTGGCGGCTGGTGTCCATTTTGTAATTCGCAAATGGGCCAGCTCAAAGCCATTGAACCTAAACTCATTGAGCTAGGTTTTCAGTTAGTGGGGATTTCACCCGACACCCCAGAAAAAATGCGCGCCTCGATAACGACTAAAAAACTGGATTATTTACTGCTGTCCGATGCATCAATGGCCGCTTCACAAGCTTTTGGTTTGGCGTATTACACCAGTGAAAAAACCACCCAGACTTACCAAGCTAAGCTGAATGTCGACAATACCCTGTTTACCACGCCACAAGGTGATAAACGCTTGGTGTTGCCTGTGCCTGCGGTATACGTGGCAGACAAAACCGGCTTAATCCATTTTCAATATGTTAATCCCAACTATAAAGTTCGCCCGGCTCCTGAATTGATTTTAACTGCAGCAGAGCTGTTGGTTAACTAATCGCGCCCTGTGCAATCGATTCCAATGGCACAGCCAACATCAGCGATGTAGTCAATGATGTTGGCTTATTCAACTATTTTTTATCACATGCAGAGCATTTATTCTAAGCATACAAACACCTACTTATCGCCATAAAACACAATCATCGCTCACATTTTATCGCCTTATCCCCCTTGGTTTAGCTAAACAATGCTTTTTCTGTTGGATTTATAACACCATATCTCGTTACACTGTTCTTCATATAAAAATATATCCTATTTAGTAAGGCCGCACATGACCATAGCAACCCCAACGACTTTTGGCACAGCAAACACCCCAGGCACAATCAAAGCGATGTTGTTAGGCTGTGGCGAACTCGGTAAAGAAGTCGCCATAGAATTACAACGTTACGGCATTGAGGTGATTGGGGTCGACCGCTACCCGAATGCACCAGCCATGCAAATTGCTCATCGTTTTCATGTGATCAACATGCTCGATGCCGATGCACTCAAAACGGTTATTGAACTCGAGCAGCCTGACTTGGTGATCCCTGAAATCGAAGCGATTGCGACTAAAACGTTATTGGAACTGGAGCAACAAGGCTTGCGGGTGGTGCCGACAGCAAAGGCGACCCAACTAACCATGGATCGCGAAGGCATTCGACGCTTGGCGGCAGAAACATTAGCCGTGCCCACATCGGCTTACTTTTTTTGCGACAACCAAGATGAATTTGAACAAGCTGTTGCCACCATTGGAATGCCTTGTGTGGTTAAACCTGTGATGAGTTCATCGGGTAAAGGCCAAAGTGTGATTAAAACGGCAAAGCAAGTTCAACCGGCGTGGGCTTATGCTCAAGAAGGTGGCCGAGCAGGTCAAGGGCGGGTGATTGTTGAAGCCTTTATTCCTTTTGACTATGAAATCACCCTACTGACCATCAGTGCGGTCAATGGCATCCACTTTTGTGACCCGATTGGTCATCGACAAGAAGACGGTGATTACCGTGAATCTTGGCAACCACAAGCGATGCCCGCGAAGGTATTGCACAAAGCCCAAGCCATGAGTCAGCGAGTTGTTGAAGCCTTAGGGGGTTATGGACTGTTTGGTGTAGAGCTATTTATTAAAGGTGATGAGGTGTATTTTTCTGAAGTGTCACCCAGACCACATGATACCGGTTTAGTCACCTTAATCAGTCAGGATTTGTCAGAGTTTGCCTTACATGTGCGCGCCATTTTAGGCTTACCCATCAGCAATATTGTGCAACACGGTCCCAGCGCCTCTGCGGTTATTCTGGCTGAAGGCACATCAACCAATATCCGTTACCAAGGCATGGCTGAAGCACTCGCGCCTGTTGATACTCAACTGCGTTTATTTGGTAAACCAGACATTGATGGACGCCGTCGTTTAGGGGTAGCGTTAGCCAGAGACAACACGGTTGAAGAAGCCATCGAAAAAGCCAAAACGGTTGCCAGTAAGATTAAGGTATTGTTTTAAGCAAAGCTGAAGTGAACTGGATCAAACTAAAGTTAATTAACAACAAACTAAGCCGCAGATTATCTGCGGTTTAGTTTTTTGCAACTTAGCGTTAAGAATTAGGCTTTTGGTTTTGGCAGTGGTTTTGGCAGTGGTTTATTGGCTAAATGAAAGTGGACTAACATCAGTAAACGAAACAGTGCTTTAAGCTTACGATCTTGATCAAGCTTACCTGCGTTAATCAGTTTTTGCAGCAGCGTTATTTTCAGGTACAGATTTTTAACCAGCACATCACTTGGCTCACCTAAATACTTATCAAACTCTTTATAACCCTCAATGGTGCGCGACGCTAACTTACCCTGGCGAATATGTAATCCCGACAGCATCGCATGTTCAAACGCTTTGGTTTCTAGGCCGTTAATAATGTCTGCGGTGCTAACAGCTTGCGCTACGCCATCAACAAAAAAATGAATGTTGGCTTCAATTTCAAATTGCAGCGCATGGGTATCATGACGCACGTTATCAAACCTGGTGCGCTCTTTATCGACAAAATCAAACAGGACTTTCCATAGTGACATGTGCAGAGCTCCGTTCTAAATGAGAGTTTAAGCGATGGTGATTAGTGCTCGTTGCTAAGAATGCGAGTGGCTAAGAATGCGAGTGGCTAAGAATGCGAGTGCCTAAGAGCACTCATTGTTAGCGACTGATTTAGCCGTTGATTCTATTCAATATTTTACCTTGCTGGAAATGGCGCACATTCTCAATGGCAATATTGAGTAGATTTTGTCTGGCTTGTAATGTCGCCCATGCAATATGCGGCGTGATGCTAATATTGGCGGCACTGAGTAGCGGATTATTCGCACTCGGTGGCTCAGTCGATAATACGTCGACTCCGGCAAAGCCATTATGGTCATTTAACCATTGGGCCAAATCTGCTTCATTAATTAAATCACCACGGGCAGTATTAATCAGTAAACAACCGGATGGAAGTAAAGCTAAACTGGATTTATTCATCATGTGTTTGGTTAATGGATTAAGTGGGCAATGCAGTGACACAATATTGGCTTGGGTTAATAACGTCTCCAGTTCACACCAGTGAACGCCCTTGGGTAAAGCGGTTTTAGGTTTGGCACTGGTGATCAACACCTTCATGCCAAACGCCACGCCTAATGTTGCCACTTGTTGGCCAATATCGCCATAACCGACAACACCTAAGGTTAGGCCTTTTAGCGAGGTTAATGGGCTTAAGGTAAAACAAAAATCTCTATTAGCAGCCCACTCTCCAGCTTTAACAGCTTGATTGTGTAACGCCACCTGTTGATGATGATGCAAAATATGCGCAAATACCATTTGTGCCACAGCATCTGGACCATAGGCAGGAATATTGGTAACGCTAATACCCTGCTCTGTCGCCGCCTCAACATCGACCACATTGGTGCCGGTCGCGAGCACACCGATGTAGGTTAACCTGGGCAGTTGTTTTAAGGTCTCTGCGCTTAACAGGGTTTTGTTAGTCAGTACTATATCTGCTTCGTGACAGCGATTAACCACCTGATCGAGTGTTGTATGATCGTAAATATCACACTGGCCTAGCGCTTCAAGCGCCTGCCAACTCAAATCACCTGAGTTAAGTGTATAACCATCTAATACCACTATTTTCATCACGTACTTCAGTCCTTTGCTTGGTCTACTCTCAGTGTAAAATTAACGCATACCACGCGAGGTTTTTATGCGTTCATAAGCGACTTGAATATCTTGAGCTTTGGTTTTAGCCAACTCCATCATTTCAGCTGGTAACCCTTTTGCCACAAGCTTGTCAGGATGATGTTCATTCATCAATTTTCGGTAGGTTCGTTTAATATCTTGATCGCTAGCAGATTCTTTTACCCCGAGTAACAAATAGGCATCAATCAGCGAAATTTTATTACCTTGCGGCGCCTGATGATGGCTAAACTCTGCTTGCCAACGAGCCAGTAAGGCATCAAGTTGTGCACCAAGACCAAGTTTAGCGGCAATCACTGACAATATTTGTTTTTCATTTGCATGTAATTCACCATCAGTCAAAGCAGTTTGAATTTGGATTTCCAAAAACATCTGCGCCAACTCAACCCGGCCTTGTGTGGCTTGTCGAAACAGTTCTAGCTGCTTGAGTAAATCAAAATCCGCTTGGCGACCTTGACGAAAAGCGGTTTGCGCATCGACACGTGATTGCCCAGACAGCTTCATTTGATCCATTAACAGGGTTGCAATGCGAACATCAGTTTCGGTCACCCTCCCAGAGGCTTTGGCTACATGACCCATAACCGCAAAGGTGGAATTAAAAAACATCGCCTGACGTTCACTACCTTTACGAATTAACGACTTGAATCCTTGGCGTTTATCAAAAGCATGACCTAACCATAACCCTAATATTGCCCCGAAAAAACGCCCAAACATAAACCCAATGATAAACCCAAAAATTTTACCCCAAATTCGCATTTTTTCTTCCACTATATTTAAAATAATTACGCCACTGTGCGCCCATCATTTGACCTAACTTAAGGCAACAACAAAGAGACTAAACGTGTTTGTAACTGTTCAAGTCGCTCGAGTGTTCCTACGTCACACCAATAAGCATTAAAATATTCACCATAGATCCGCTGTTGGGTAATCGACTGTTTCAATAACGGTCCCAAAGCATGCTTACCTTGAGGCAATGCGCTAAATAATTGAGGATGATAAATCCCCAGTCCAGCAAATGTTAACCTTTGTTCATCCTGCAAGGTTAATTGCCCTTGCGCAGCAATCGAAAAATCGCCTACCGGATGGTGGTCTGGATTGTCGACTAACCATAAATAGCCCAAGGCATCACCTTGGCTCACTCGCTGATAAGCCGCGGTCATATCGGGCAAGTGATCGATAAAAATATCACCATTGATCACTAAAAAAGGCTCGTCACCCAACAAAGGTAATGCTTGCTTTATGCCACCGGCGGTTTCTAAAGCCGTGGTTTCTTCACTGTAGCTAATCTGCAGTCCCCAACGACTCCCATCGCCTAACATTTCAGGTAACTTATACCCTAACCAAGCTTGATTAATTACCACGTCGGTCACACCGATTAACGCCAATTTTTCTAAGTGATATTCAATTAAGGGTTTACCCGCAACACTCACTAACGGCTTAGGTAACGAGTCGGTTAATGGTCGTAAACGCTCCCCACGTCCCGCAGCTAAAATCATCGCTTTCATGCTTCGCTTACCGCCTCATTGATGATCTTATGGTTTACTAACGGTAAAATCACCTTTTTAATCCATACGCCAAAATCAGCAATTTGTGGGTATTGCATCCCAATATCAGCTATATACTGTAAGGTTAATGGAATATCAGCTAGATAACCGTCTTTGCCATCACGATGGTATAAACGCGCAAAAATACCTGCCGCTTTAATGTGGCGCTGTAAGCCCATTAAATCAAACCATTGTTTATAGGTTGAAAACTTAACCTCTTTAGCCATCAATTTATGATCTATTGCAAGTTGATAGTGATACCTCATCAAGTGATCAATAATATCGTCTGGCCAACGCACGTAACAATCGCGCAGCAATGATACCGCATCATAAGTCACCGGCCCATGCACCGCATCTTGAAAGTCGATAACCGCTAATGCATGATCATTTATCAGTAAATTACGGCTATGGTAGTCACGGTGCATCCCCACTTTGGGTTGTGCAAGCACATTTTGGGTCAACGCACTAAACGTTGACGTCACCATTTTTTGCTCATTGTCCGTCAATACGTAATCTAAATGTTTGTTTAATAGCCAATCAACAAAAATAGCTAACTCTCTCGCCACAAATGCACCATCGTAATCTGCTAACGGTCCATTTTCGGTATCGGTCACAGTCGCAATCACCGGGAGTAAATTTAATGCCTGCTGATAATAGTCGGCTACATTGTCTTTATTGAGCACCGACAATAGTTGTAACTCACCCACATCAGTTTGCAAAACAAAACCATACTCATCGCAGGTTGCAAGCACTTCGGGTACCAGTAGCCCAACGCGTTGGTAGGCCTTTGCTATTGCAACAAAAGGGGCGATGGGCACTAAATCGATGGGCGAATCAGAGACAATATAATGGTTATCTTGATGATGAATACGAAAATAGCGTCGAAAACTGGCATCACCACAGATCAAGTTAATGGCAACTCCATCGCCGAAATATTGGTTTAACCAGTCACTTAACGCGATAAATCTTGGATCAGATAAAATCATCTCAATGGCTCTTAACGAAAAATTGCTTTATTATAGCCAGCATAACATTTGGAAACAGCTAAAGAATGGAATGTTTCATTTAGCTGAGTATCTTTTCTCTCCAAAACTTTTCCAGCATCAGAATTCATAAATTATTGACAACAATGCAGATCCGTTATTTTCTGGCATTATGCCTACTCCCAAATATCGTGTTGGCTGATGAGCCAACAACGACACCAGCGCCTGCGTTGCAATGCGTTGTAGTTCCTCCGGTTTCTCGTTCATTCGAAGACCGCGCAGCATTAACTGGCATCTCAGACGATCAGATTGTTATCATTAGCGATCAATCCACCGTCGCTTACAATAACCAGGCAGAGTTTTCGGGTGATGTGAGTTTCAGCCAAGGAGGTCGTCATATTGCCGCTGACAATGCCGTGCTGGATCAAAAGCAGCAACGTTTAAATGCAAACGGTAACCTTATATTTAAAGATGAGTTATTTACCGTCACCGCTAATTCATTAGAAGCACAAATGAGCGCCAATAATGCCACTCTGAAAGGCGCTCAATATTGGTTACATGGACAACAAGTGCATGGTGACGCAGAAAAGCTTCAGATCACTTCAGACAATAATCTATTGCTGACAAAAACTAACTTCACTACCTGCCCTCCCGGTGATGAATCATGGTTACTCGAAGCTGAAATGATCAAAATTGATAGCGAAGAAGAATGGGGCGAAATTTGGAATGCCAAACTGCGTATTGCCAACATCCCAGTGTTATACATTCCGTATATGACGATCCCAGTATCAGATAAACGTAAATCAGGCTTTCTATTCCCAAGCTTTAGTACCAGTACCACTAACGGTGTAGAAGTTAGTACCCCGTATTATTGGAATATCGCGCCAGAATTTGATTTAACGTTTACGCCAGACTATATGTCATCTCGTGGTTTATACAGCAAAACTGAATTCAGATATTTGGCGGGTGAACGTCAGAATGGCCAAGTTAATTTTGAATATTTAGGCAGTGATAATAAGCTCACTAATAACGCAAATCGTTACCTTTACCACTGGAGCCATCAAGGTGCGGTGAATGACAATTGGCGGGTAAGAGCAAATTATACAGATGTATCAGATAATAATTATTTCAACGATTTAAATTCCGACGTCAATCAGTCAACCGACAACCAGTTATCACGCATTGGTGAAGCCAGTTATTTTGAACGTGACTGGGACTTCAACATGCGAGTACAAGACATTAAAGTACTTGGCGAGGATGAAAAACCGTATCAAGTGATGCCACAGTTAAACTTTAACTATCGTTCTGCGGACATTATTAATTCTATTGATTTCAGGTTTAATTCTGAACTGACCAATTTTCGCCATCAAGATAACGAGTACAATACAGCAACCCGCTTACACTTAGTGCCCAGCTTAATTTGGCCAATTCAAGGACCTGCAGGCTCGTTTACCAGTGAAGTTAAATTACTGCAAACTCAGTATTGGCAACAAAATATCGACGACGACTCAACATTAGACGACAGTATAAGCCGCACGATTCCACAAGCGCGTTTACATGGTCAGGTCAATTTTGAGCGGGCTACACAACTGTTTGACGAGCAATACCGGCAAACGCTTGAACCCCAGATCCAATATCTTTATGTCGGCTATGAAGATCAATCCAATATTGGTATTTATGACACCGCACAATTGCAAGAAGACTATTATGGTTTATTCCGCGATCGCCAATATTCAGGTTTAGACCGCGTGGCAGATGCCAACCAATTTACCTTAGGTTTCACCACTCGTTTGTTTGATCAAACTAACCGCGAAAAACTTAAGTTTAGCGTGGGTCAAATCATCTATTTAGAAAACTCAAAAGTCAGCATTGAAAATACCTACGAAGAAGCAACTCAGTCAACGTCGGTCTTAGCCGCTGAATTAGATGCCCAGTTATACAACGATTGGTTTGTCAGTGGTTCGGTTCAGCACGATACTGAAACGGGTAAAAATAAAAAGAATGAAGTCACCTTAGATTACCGTCCAAGTAATGACAGATTATTGCAACTAAGTTATCGTTATGTACCCGACTTGCTCAATACCAACACCAATGACCAAGTAGATATTTCGCAGGCTGGTGTGCGCACATCGTGGCCCATTAGTGACAACTTATATTTTGTGGGTAACTTCTATTACGACCTCAATGAATCTCGTAGTATTGAAACTTACACTGGCGTGCAATACGAATCATGTTGCTGGGCATTGCGTCTGAGTTATCATTATCGTATCAAAACCAACTACGATGATGATTTATCAGAAACCATTGACGGACGTGAAGAGTTTGAAAGCGGTGTTTACCTGAACTTTGTCATTAAAGGCTTAGGGGGATCGGGTCCGTTAGGGGTCGACGACATGTTAAATGAAGGCTTATTTAACTACCGTAAACCACTTTACTTGAGGAATTAGCATTCTTTTGTGATAGATTGCTGAACCTAGCGATAAACTCATAGTCCAATAACAACAAACACGCTGTTGTGTATGAAGTAGTAACCTTATTTTGGCGATGTATCGCCAGTTTATATTGAATCGAATGTGCCAAGGATTTTGTGGATGAAACACAGTAAAAAAATAATTTTTGCATTACTAGCACTGGCTGTGAGCCATACCAGTGTTGCAGCACCAATGCCATTAGATCGCGTATCAGTACAAATTAATGATGGTATCATTCTTGAAAGTGAAATAACCAACATGGTTACGACTGTTAAAGCCAATGCTAAAGCAGCGAAACAAACATTACCCTCTGATGATGCTTTACGCACTCAAGTTATTGAACGCCTTATTTTAACCCATTTGCAAATGCAAATGGCTGAACGTATCGGCTTACAAATTGGTGATTTGCAATTAGACCAAACCATTGCCAATATTGCTAAAGAACAAAAAATGACCGTTGCACAAATGCAACAATCGATTGAAAGTGAAGGCACCAGCTTTAGCCAATATCGCGAACAGTTACGTCAAGAAGTCACCCTAGGTGAAATTCAGCGCATCCAAGTGCAACGCCGTATTCAAGTGTCGCCACAAGAAATTAGCGGCTTAGTTAAATTAATTCAAGAACAAGGCTTAAAAGATGTTGAGTTCCAAATTGGTCACATTCTGATTGAAGTGCCAAGTAGCCCAACCAGTGAACAACTCGAAAGTGCTAGCAGTCGTGCAGATATCGTGCTTAAACGTTTAAATGGTGGAGAGGATTTCCGTAGCACAGCTATCGCGTCTTCATCAGGTCCTAAAGCATTAGAAGGCGGCATATGGGACTTTATGAACATTAACGAAATGCCGACCTTGTTTGCAGAAGTGATTAATACCGCAAAAAAAGGCGACATTATTGGTCCGATTAAATCGGGTTCCGGCTTTCATATTATTAAAGTAGTAGACACTCGTGGTTTGCAAACCCAAGAAGTTGAGGAAGTAAAATCACGCCACATTCTACTCAAGCCATCGCCAATCCTATCGGAAGATCGTGCTAAAGCAATGTTGGCCAACTTTTTAACTCAAGTTCGTTCTGGTGACGCTGATTTTGCTAAATTAGCCAGTCAGTATTCAGAAGATCCTGGTTCTGCTGCTAAAGGTGGCGAATTAGGTTGGGCAGACCCAAGCATGTATGTGCAAGAGTTCTCTCAAACCCTTTCGAGTCTTCAAGAAGGTCAATTCAGTGAGCCATTCCGTTCAACGCACGGCTGGCATATTGTTCAACTTGAATCGCGTCGTACAACCGATGCAACAGAGCAATTTAACAGCAACCGTGCTCATCAATTAATCTTCCGTCGTAAGTTTAATGAAGAGTTACAAACCTGGTTAGACGAAATGCGTTCTGAAGCGTATATCGAAATCGTTGAGCCAGCAAGCAAACGAGGCTAAGCAAAATTAATGACTAAACGTATTGCCATCACCCCAGGTGAACCAGCAAGTATTGGTCCCGACTTAGTCATCAAACTCGCTCAACAGGCCTGGCCTGTTGAGTTAGTTGTCTGTGCCGATCCCAATTTACTCATCACACGAGCTAAAATGCTTGGACTGCCTTTACAACTCAGGCCTTATCAACCATCGCAGCCACCGAAACCACAAACGGCAGGAACATTAACCATTGCTCCTTTTACATTAGCCGAAGAGGCTAAGTGTGGCGTGTTGAATGAAGCAAACAGTGCCTATGTAGTAGAAACCTTGCGTTATGCCGGTGAAAAAAATATGTCGAATGAATTCGACGCCGTCGTAACCGGTCCCGTACATAAAGGGATTATTAACCAAGCGGGTATCCCGTTTAGTGGTCATACTGAGTATTTTGCACTGCAAGCCAACTGTGCTGATGTGGTGATGATGTTGGCCGCGCCTGGTCTACAAGTGGCGCTAATGACCACTCATATTCCACTGGCCTACGTTGCAAAAGCGATTACTCGCGACCGATTGCATCATATTATTACTATTTTGCACCGCGAATTAGTCAGCAAATTTGGTTTAGGCTCACCTAAAATTTATGTCTGTGGGCTCAATCCACATGCAGGAGAAGACGGTCACTTAGGTCGTGAAGAAATTGATACCATCATACCGGCGCTCAATGAGTTACGAGAACAAGGCATGGATATTGTTGGCCCGTTGCCAGCAGATACCTTATTTCAACCTAAGTATCTTGAACAAGCTGACGTCGTATTGGCCATGTATCATGACCAAGGATTACCTGTGCTTAAATCATTAGGATTTGGCAAGTCGGTCAATATCACCTTAGGTTTACCTTATGTTCGCACCTCAGTCGATCATGGCACCGCGCTCGAGTTGGCTGGAAGTGGTAAAGCAGATTGCGGCAGTTTTACCTGTGCATTAAACAAAGCCATCGAATTGGCCTCAAAAAGTAAGTAACCCATTTTAATGAGTAATAAAGTACATTTAGGCCACACGGCCAGAAAGCGTTTTGGACAGAACTTCTTAACCGACCAAGGCGTGATTAGCAGTATCGTAGGCGCTATTGCTCCAGATAATAATCATGTTATGGTTGAAATTGGACCAGGCCTAGGCGCCTTAACTGAGCCTGTTGCAGATATGATTGATAACCTAACCGTGGTTGAATTAGATCGCGACTTAGTTAAACGCTTACAATATCATCCAATACTTAAAGACAAGCTAACCATTCACCAAGGTGATGCGTTACAGTTTGATTTTGGTCAGTTGCAACAAGCTGGCAAAAAAATGAAAGTGTTTGGCAATCTGCCTTACAATATTTCAACACCACTTATGTTTCATTTGTTTGAGTTTGCTGAACAAATAGAAACCATGCATTTTATGTTGCAAAAAGAAGTGGTCCTGCGCTTATCGGCGAGCCCAGGCACTAAAGCTTACGGCCGTTTAACCGTAATGGCACAATATTATTGCCAAGTGGTACCCGTATTAGAAGTGCCACCGGAAAGCTTTACCCCGGCGCCCAAAGTTGACTCTGCAGTGATTAGATTATTGCCTTTTGAAGTCAAACCTTGGCCGTGTAAAGATGTCCACGTATTAAGGCACTTAGTCACGACAGCATTTAATATGCGTCGAAAGACGTTGCGTAATAATTTGAAAACATTACTGTCAGACGAAGACTTTGTAACACTGCAAGTTGATTCGAGTTTGCGTCCAGAGCAAATTAGTGTCCCGCAATATGTGGCAATGGCTAATATGCTGTGTGACAAAAAAGATTAATCATAAGGGTATGCATAAAGAGCATGCCCTTTCGCTTTAGGATGTAATATGAGCCAAGTTAAATCGCCTATTAAAATTAAAATCGACACCCAATATTTAGAGCAACAATCAGATGTCGCTGATAATAAATATCTTTTTAGCTATACCATTACCATCATCAATCTAGGTGATAACAAAGTGACCCTTAAAGACCGTCATTGGATTATCACCAATGCTGACGGCAAACAGAATGAAGTAAAAGGCCCTGGTGTAGTCGGAGAAACACCCACTATTGCGCCTAATACTGCTTACCAATATACCAGTGGTACAGTGATGGAGACGCCAGTGGGCTTTATGCAAGGATTTTATGGTATGGAAGATCATAAAGGAGAGCGTTTTTTAGCGACCATCCCACCTTTTCGCCTTGCTGTCCCGGGGATACTTCAATAACTGATGGCCCATTATTTTGTTGGCGATGTTCAGGGCTGTAATTCCGAATTACAACTATTACTCCAAAAAGTAGCGTTTAATCCATCCAAAGATCAACTTTGGGCAGTGGGCGATCTTATTGCCAGAGGGACTGAATCGTTAGACACTCTGCGTTTTTTCCAGTCATTACAAGATTCTGCTAAAGTGGTGCTCGGTAATCATGATCTACATTTATTGGCTCTGCACGGAAAATTAAAGCGAGCTAATCCACAAGATCATCTTGAAGCGTTACTCAATGCACCCGATATTGATGGTTTGGTTAATTGGATCCGCCAACAACCGTTAGTCAGAACCTTGCCCGAACATAATATCATCATGACCCATGCCGGCGTGCCTCCTCAGTGGGATATAGCAACCCTTAAACATGAAGCAAAGCAAGTTAGCTTAGCATTGCAGCAAGACGATTATTTAACCGCATTAATTGCCCAAATGTATACCAACGATGCAGAACAGTGGTCGCCCACATTAACCGGTATCGACAGACTACGTTACGGTATTAATGCATTAACTCGGATGAGATTTTTGCACCTCGATGGTCATCTTGATTTTAAGTGTAAATCACCGCCAAGCGAACAACACTCAGCCCAATTACGTCCATGGTTTGAATTTCCATCAAAAACAGTACCACAATACACCTTAGTCTTCGGTCATTGGGCTGCATTAATGGGCCAGACTAATAATGCGCGCATTCTCGCATTAGATACGGGCTGCTGCTGGGGAGAACACTTAACCTTATGGCATCTTGAAAAGAATGAAAAAATCACTCAAAAAAAGTTAATTTAACGTTAAACTAAAGTAGCATTTAGCCGATAGTTAACTGTAGCGTTTATTACCTTACCATCGATACAACCACCCTTTAATAAATTCGATATTCTAATATACGATCGCACTTACAAGATAAAAATCAGCATCAAATAATAATAATAATAGCCGGAGTACTGTATGAAAATAAATGTAGCGACTAGAGTCATTGGCGGTTTTACTGTGGTGACGCTGTTACTGATGGTCCTCGGTGGTGTTAACATGCTGAGTAATAATAGTATTAAAGATGGCACGACGATTCTTAAGACTATCAGTTTACCTGCACTTGAAACGACGAGTATTTTAAGTGAGAACCTAAGCACCCAGCAAATTGAAGCACTATTCGCTTATTACAGTACTCATTCATCGAAAATTCCAGCGATAGAAAAAAAGCTAACCGACTTAGATAACACATTTGAATCCGATCTGACTCGTCTAAACACATTAGTTAAATCCCAGTCACAACTGACAACACCTCTGATAGGTCTCACTAAAAGCTACCGTGCTTATGAAAAAAGTGCCGTAACCATGCTCGCAGAGCGTGAAAGTGCGCTGAGTCAACAAGAGCAATTACTTAGTCTACGCAGCAATTTCGAAAATTCCGCTGACGATGCATCATCGATATTACTGGATATCATTGACCTTGAAACCAGTGAAAACGATACAGAAAAAAGCCTCGCTGCCACAGCAAGCGCCATTGACAGTACTTTTATCAATATGATCAGCACTATTTATGACCTTGTGGCCGCTACTGAACAAAGCAAATATGACCTGATCATCAAAGAATTGGATTACTTGACCAGTGAAGCTAAGGCTAAACTTGACTACATTAATCGTCAAGGTAACGGTATTGTAAGTAATTCAACCTTAGAAGATCTCACCACTGAATCAGCGAAAGTGCTTATATTACTGAATGGAGCAGATTCGATTCAGGCATTGAAACAAAAGCAACTAAATCATGACTTTGCTGCCGCCAAAATGCTTGCTGACACTAAAAGTGCAGCAAAAACCGTCAATAAAAGAATGACAGTGCTCGCTAAATCAATCGATAACTTTGCCATAGAGATCAGTAACGCAGCCATTGAAATTATCGATTCAGCAACCATTAAAACCTTATTAGTGGTATTAATCGCCATCATTGTCGCCATTATTGTCAGTATTGCAGTGGTAAAACCATTAACCCGCTCGTTAGAAAAAGTCAATAAAGCCCTGAATGTATTGGCATCAGGTGATTTAACCCATAAATTGGATGACACAGGTCACGATGAATTTGCAGAATTAGCCAAAAACTGCAACAGGTTAGTCGACAGTCTCCGCAGTCTTATTGTTGGAATTGTTGATCGCTCAAACCAATTAGCGGCTGCGGCTGAAGAAACCTCTGCAATTACCTCGCAGACAACCATTGGTATTCAAGAGCAAAAAAGCCAAGTTGATCAAGTCGCGGCGGCAACCACAGAACTGAGTTCAAGTGCACAACAGGTGTCAATGAGTGCAGACCAAGCACTCAATGAAATAAAACAAGCCGACCAGGAAGCTCAGCACATGCGTGTGCTTGCAGAAGAAAGCAAAAACACCATCCTCGCGCTTGCTGAAGAAGTCGCTAAAGCTGGTATTGTCATCAACAAAGTGCATTCCGATAGTGCTTCTATTGGTTCGATTTTAGATGTCATTCGTGGTATTGCTGACCAAACGAACTTACTTGCCCTGAATGCCGCGATTGAGGCCGCTAGGGCCGGCGAACAAGGGCGAGGTTTTGCTGTTGTTGCTGATGAAGTGCGTAACTTGGCGTCGCGTACCCAGCATTCAACCAGTGAAATTCAACAAATGATTGAAGTGTTGCAAGTCGGCACTCAAGAAGCTGTGGTAGTAATGGAACAGAGTCGAGGCCAAGCCAACAGCTGTGTTGAAAAGAACGAGCAATCTAATATTGCCTTGGAAACTATCAGTAAGTCTGTTCACAAAGCCTTTGATTCAGGTAACCATATTGCTCAAGCGGCACAAGAGCAAAATATTGTTAGCCAACAAGTTTCAGAAAAACTCGAGCACATTGCTGCTATTTCCGAAGAGACATCGACGGGAGCAGACCAAACAGCACAATCGAGTCACCAAGTTGCTGTGCTTGCTGAAGAGCTACAAGCCTCTGTACGCGAGTTTAAAGTGTAAAAGCAATCATGGTATTGCACGACAACAAAAAAGGCCTACAAGGCCTTTTTTGTTTAGTAGAATAACGTCATGAAGCACACGATATAATCTACACATATAATATGCGCTAAACAGATAATGCGATCTAAAATGATAATATGATCTAAAATGATAATATGATCTAAAATGATAATATGATCTAAACAGATAATATGCTCTAAACAGATAATGCGATCTAAATACCTAATATGATCTAATACCTATTACGATGTACGTATATTGTGCTGATAAATGCTTGCCGTAGAATAAAAAATGCCGACAAATAATGTCGGCATTTTTTTATATTATCGTACTCATTCGATGACTGATGATACATCATCAGAATCCATCAACGGGGCGGCTTAACCGCCTATACGTTCCTTGATCGCAGCACTAATGGCACTTGCACTATGGCCATTTTCTGCAGCCCAATCTAAAATGGTTTTACCATCAGCTTCAGGTGCAGCAAGATCAGATGTTGGCATCCGCTTCGCAATATATTCACCGGTATCATCAGCATTCGATTTGTAGGCAGTACGCAATAAACTGCTGCCATCACAAGAAATGCTTGAGTAAACATTACGTAATTTAACACGGTTCTCTTTCATTTTTTTACGTAAACGGTTTTTATCGTCTGATTGTACATAATTACAAATATTTGCAACTAATTGATCTGTATCGGCGATAACAGGGGCTGACACAGAAGATGCTGCAATCAGGGCTGCAATAGCCACAGGCAATAGACGCATCTGACACTCCTTTCTAATTATAGTTATTTAGCAATGAACTTAGCTTATTGTGTAAATAGCCAGTTCATCTAATTTCAGGGTTAAACGCTGCTAATTTAACACTTTTTGTGTAAAGTGTTAAAACTATATTGCAATCCTTTGTCGTTTGTTGCACTTTCTGAGTTCTGTAAAACCCAAGAACCATCATCCCAATCAGGAAAGACGGTGTCACCATCTACATCTACATCAATAAAAGTAAGATAAAGAACGTCGGCTTTAGGCAATATTTGTTGGTAAAGCTGACCGCCGCCAATCACCACGATTTCATCACAATCACCAGCAAGGGTAATAGCCTCATCAAAACTTGTCACGCAGGACACACCCTCAAAACTCAGCTGACTATCACGGCTAATCACAATATTATGCCGTCCAGGCAATGGCCGCCCGATTGACTCAAATGTTTTGCGGCCCATCACCACGGGTTTAGATAGCGTCATGGCCTTAAAGTGGCGTAAATCTTCGGGTAAATGCCAGGGCATTTTATTGTCTTTACCAATGACTCGATTGTTAGCCATAGCAGCTATCATCGCGATACGCATTATATCAAAATCCTTGTCGTTAAATAATCGGTCTGTTGCGATAGTAAAGTAAGCTAGGTAACGCTAACCCAACAGCAAGCGCACCTAGAATAAACACCGTTTTTAACCCGTTTACGATGACCTGAGCGCTGAGCTCTGGACTGACTTGGCTTTGTGCCGTTAATTGAATTAATGCGATGACAGTATTGAATGCGTAGGTACCTGGCACCATAGGAATAATAGCCGCCACGGCGTACATCAATGGTGGCGCAAGGTGACGTTTAGCGAACTGAATGGTGATCAAGCCAACAATCGCAGCTGCAACAAAGGTCGCCCATTCAATTGGCATTGAAAAATTTAATAAAAAAGTTCTTGAACTATGACCTATGGCACCCGCTATGGCGCAGTAGATTAAATAGCGCTTAGGGACATTAAACACCATCGCAAAACCGACTGCGGGTATCGCCGAAAAAAAAGCATCATGTAACAGTAAACTCAGCAGGGATAACATTAAAAAATGCCCCCCAGTTGCATTGCAATGGTAACAACCGATGCTAAGGATAGCATTAAAAAATGCCCCCCAGTTGCATTGCAATGGTAATACCAATAACCGATGCTAAGGTTAACAAGGTCGCATGGCCCCAACGAGAAATACCCACATTCATGTGGCCTTTAACCATATCAGAAATAGCATTAATCAGTGGGAATCCTGGGACAAGCATTAACACACTTGCCGCCATTGCCGCTTGAGGCGTTTCGGTAATAGAGGAAATGTAGCCAATTTGGGCAATGCCCGTGATCACAAACGCGGTCAGCGAGAAGTTAACTAATAAATTGAAATGCCGCGAGGCAAGAAATAACCGCACCATCATTCCAGTCGATGAGGCAAAAAATGTGATTAGGCACGCCATCAGATCACCATCAAATAAATGACAGAAGCTTGCACATGACAAACCAATCATAGGAATTACAGCAATAGCGGGGTACGATTTAGGAGTGATATGAGCGAGGCGTCTACGAACTTCATTAGCACCATAAATACCTTTTTCTGTCAGTATACAAATGCGTTGAAGTTCACAAATCACCATCATATTAATGCCATGAGCACGAATACGACGGGTCGTGGTAACGCATCGTCCTTGTACTAAGCTAGTTAATACTAATGCATTAGATGAAATCGATAACTCAATGCTAGCAAGACCTAGCGCTTTACCAAGGCGCTGGCTAATCTCTTCAACAAGATCAGACTCAGCACCATAGGCCAACAGTAGTTGCGCACAGCGCACTACAAGACGGGTAATTTCATTTTGGCTATCTTCGTACACGAAATCCTCAAATGAGCAATTTAGCGTTGGTAGATGACTTCTACATCATAATCATCATCATCAAAATCATCATCAAAGTCATCATCATAATCTTCATTGGTAATTTCTTCTTCACCACTATGATAATTATCCCATTTGAATTCGACGTCTGCATCAGGGATTATTTCTTCAACAATGGCCGGTAAACTTCTAATATAATCAAGCACTTTAATGCTTAACTCTTCAGTGCCAGTTCTGTTGAACGCTGACATGGTGTACACATCACCCTGCCAATCTAATTCATTAACGATTTGATCAATCTTTTGCTGAAGTTCATCTTCAGGTATCAAATCTATTTTGTTAAACACTAACCAACGCGGTTTTGCTGCTAGCTTTGGAGAATATTTTTCAAGCTCACCTACAATGGCACGAGCAGAATACACTGGATCGGTACCATCAATGGGTTCGATATCGATTATATGTAACAACATACGGCAACGTTCAAGATGCTTTAAGAAACGAATACCTAAGCCAGCACCTTCAGCAGCGCCTTCAATTAGACCTGGGATATCGGCAATAACAAAGCTTTGACCTGGACGCGGATTAACCACTCCAAGGTTGGGTACCAAAGTGGTAAACGGGTAGTCAGCGACTTTAGGCGTCGCACGTGATACCGAGCGGATAAAGGTTGATTTACCGGCATTTGGCATGCCTAACAAACCCACATCAGCAAGCAATAAAAGCTCGAGCTTCAATGAACGGACTTCACCTGGGGTACCTAAGCTCTTTTGACGCGGGGCACGGTTAGTACTGGTCTTAAAACGAGTATTACCTAAACCATGAAAACCACCCTTAGCCACAAGTAACTTTTGCCCATTAGCAGTTAAATCGCCCAGAGACTCACCAGTGTCTTGATCAATAGCACGAGTACCGACAGGTACTTGAAGAACTAAATCTTTACCACCATGGCCAGTACAATCACGACCACGGCCATTTGTGCCACGTTCAGCCATATGAAAACGAGTAAAGCGGTAATCAATCAGTGTATTGAGGTTTTCGTTAGCTTGCAGATATACACTGCCGCCATCACCACCATCACCACCGTCAGGGCCACCATCGGGAACATACTTTTCGCGTCTAAAACTCACGCAACCGCTTCCACCGTCACCGGCTTCTACGCGAATATTCGATTCATCAACAAACTTCATACTGACTCCTGACGCCACATAATCTGTAATTATAGCCCCAAATCAATGGGGTTTGCAGGAAAGCGCTGAAGATAGTATTCATCACGATATCGCCTACTGCATATAACAAAACCATCAAACTATCTATAATAGTTTAGTGATATAAAAAACACAAAAGCCCCACCATAGGCAGGGCTTTCGAGATCTAGCTTGTAAAGAGTTAAGCTTCGATGCTAATAAACTTACGGTTATTAGCGCCTTTAACTTCAAACTTTACTTTACCGTCTGTTAATGCAAACAAAGTATGGTCACGACCAATACCTACATTTACACCAGCGTGGAATTTAGTACCACGTTGACGAACGATAATGTTACCAGCTAGAACTGATTCACCACCAAAGCGCTTAACACCAAGACGCTTACTTTCTGAATCGCGGCCGTTACGAGTAGAACCGCCAGCTTTTTTATGTGCCATGAGTTAGACTCCTAAATTATGCGCTAATCGCAGTGATTTTAACTTCAGTGAACCACTGACGGTGGCCCATTTTCTTGTCGTGATGCTTACGACGACGGAACTTGATAATAGTTACCTTTTCGCCGCGACCGTGGCCAACTACTTCAGCTACGACTTTACCGCCAGCAACTAAAGGAGCACCAACATGCACTGTTTCACCATCAGCGATCAATAAAACTTGATCGAATTCTACGGTTTCACCAGTAGCAACTTCTAATTTTTCTAAACGAACTGTATGACCTTCAGCAACACGATGTTGCTTACCGCCACTTTGAAAAACAGCGTACATGGCTATTTTACTCCAAATGACTAACACACTAACTCATATTATTGACGAGACTAGGTGCTAAAAAACTTTTAATGACAATGGGCGCGGATTCTACGCGAAGAATTATCATCAGGCAAGTCATAATTCACTCTCAAATAAAAAAGACCTTATTACTGCACACTATTCATTAATAGCTAATGTGTCATCTTTAAAATTTAGTTAACATGGTTGTGTTCATTTAGATCTACGTTTTATAGGTGAATTGAGAGTAATCCAGCAAACTATCGCAAAATCAGGATTCTGTCGGCTCAATTGTGGAAATACATACTTTGAAAAATAGCACTGATATCCTGTAAGATATGCGCTCTAATTCGATATGATTAATTAAGGGTGCAAAGCCTGTCGCCCAACAACCAGAGACTATTATGGATTTAAACGCCATTCGTCAACTGGCTGACACTGATATGCAAGCAGTCAATCAGCTGATATACAAACAACTTGAATCTGATGTAGCCCTAATCAATCAATTAGGCTTTTACATTATCAATGGCGGTGGTAAACGTTTACGCCCGTTATTATCAGTATTAGCCGCCCGAACTGTTGACTACCAAGGCGAACATCACCTTAAGCTTGCGGCAATTATTGAATTTATTCATACAGCGTCTTTATTACATGACGATGTTGTTGATGAATCGACGCTGCGTCGGGGCCGTGAAACGGCCAATGCTTTATTTGGTAATAGCGCGAGCGTGCTCGTAGGTGACTTTTTATACACTCGCTCATTTCAAATGATGACCGAGATAGACAACATGAAAGTGCTTAAAGTCCTTGCCCATACGACTAACGTGCTCGCAGAAGGTGAAGTTTTACAGTTGATGAACTGTAATGACCCAGATACCACCGAAGCAAACTACATGCGTGTTATCTACTGTAAAACGGCAAAGTTATTTGAAGCGGCAACTCAATTAGCCGGCGTATTAGCTAAGGTTAGTCCAGAACAAGAGCAAGCATTGGCTGACTACGGTAAATACCTCGGCACGGCTTTTCAATTAACCGATGATTTACTCGATTATACGGCTAACGCCGACGAGCTAGGCAAAAACATTGGCGATGACCTTGCTGAAGGGAAACCAACATTACCGTTAATTTACGCAATGGAAAACGGCTCTGATCAAGCAAGAAAATTGATTAGAGACGCTATTAAGCATAGCGATGGAACCAAAGTAATTGATGACATTTTAGTCGCATTAGATGAGTCTGGAGCCTTGACTTATACTCAAGAAAAAGCTCAAGTCGAAGCACAAAAAGCCATTGATGCACTGAGTATTTTCCCAGAAAATGACTACAAACAAGCATTAATTTCATTAGCTCACTTGTCGGTTAATCGCAATAATTAGCAGTAGCTAAAAACTGAATGGTTCGCGATGACATTGATTTTCTGATAACGATGTATTGAAAAAAAGGTGTGAATATCATATTCACGCCTTCTTTTTTGTTATCAAACTTGCCAATTAATGGGTTTTTTACCCTGTTCAAATAATATTTTATTTACGCTTGAAAAATGACCGCAGCCAAAAAAACCACGGTAAGCAGATAATGGCGATGGATGTGGCCCCTGCAGCACATGATGAGGTGCGGTAATCAATCGACCTTTTTTAATCGCATGATTTCCCCAACACACAAATATAATGGGCGATGATTGCTGATTCAATCGACTCAATACATTATCAGTAAACACCTCCCAGCCTGATTTAGCATGTGAATGAGCTACCCCCTGCTCTACCGTCAGCACGGTATTTAATAATAATACTCCTTGCTTAGCCCATGGGGTCAAATCGCCGTGTTCGGGTATTACAAAGCCTTCAATATCATTACGTAATTCTTTATAGATATTCGCTAATGATGGCGGCGGTTTTATGCCTTTTTTAACCGAAAAAGACAACCCATGAGCTTGATTGGGCCCATGGTAAGGGTCTTGCCCCAATATCACCACTTTAACCTTTGACAGCGGTGTTAAATCAAAAGCCGCGAATACTTCATCATCAGGTGGATAAACGGTTTTATTATTGACCCTTTGTGAGGCTATAAAGCTTTGCAAATGTTGATAATATGCCTGAGATTGTTGTTGCTCAAACAGCTCTTGCCAATGAGAAGTCATTCAATGTATTCCTTAAAAGAAAACGACAAATTTGTGAACCACTTAGTCTTTGGTTTACTATTAACAGCTTAATCACCCTTATGAATAATATGATGCCATTACATAATAACAAAAGCACTGCTAATAACGGTTTTACCCTTATTGAACTTGTCGTGGTTATTATCATACTTGGGATCATCGCAATTATCGCTTTGCCTAGGTTCGTCGATTTAGGCCAAGACGCTAGAATAGCCAGTGTAAAAACCACTGGCGGGGCATTTTCTTCGGCAATAACCTTGGCCCATATAAAATGGGCCGCCATGGGGTATTCAGGCCCAGCAGATAATCTAGCTATTTTCAGTCAAGCTGGAACCGATGGCGAACTTGATATGAACCAATGGGGTTACCCTGCACAAAATTATCCACCTTACGAAGCTTCGCCAAGATTGAATAATGTTAATGACTGCCTTTCCGTCTGGCCTACTCTGTTGCAGGATGGTCCCAGCGTATCGAGCAGTGCTAATAAAGATACATCTGATTACCAAGCTCAATATATCAACCCAGACCAATGCCGTTATTACTTCAACTTACTACCGCTTATATCGATATATTATGATTCACGTAACGGCCAAGTGTTGGTAGATTCAGATCCCAATCGATAATTTTTTACCTGATATTTTCAATTAAAGACGTTACACTCAGTAGAAAATTAACTTACCAACAAAGTGGATCTAATGTCTGAAGCCAAAACAGAATTAACAATGTATCAAGTAGCTGACCAATTTATTGCCCTAGCCAATCAACTAAGCCAACAAGAAAATGATATTGGTAAAGTCGGTACAGCAATGAGATTTGCTTCTGCACGCTTTAATGCGTTCGAAGCCTCAATTAAATCAGCTGATCTTGCCGCTGAAAAAGATCATGCATTAGCTTGGTTTTCTGATGAATTTAAAGCCATGCTAAAAGAAAACTTAGAAGACCATATCGCTAACCCTCCTGTCGCTGCACCTGAACAAGAACAAAAAGGCGATGATAGCGTGCAACAGTTTAAAGGCGGCTAACATTCATTCTACGCACCACAGATGATTAGTTGTAACAATAATCCCTAGCAGATTACTGCTAGGGATTATTGTTAATGACCGCCTTGCTCATCACTGACCACGAACTGTTGCCAAATATAAGCGTCACATGTCATCGTCTCAATTCACTTTTCACTCTAACCATTGCATTTTATTGCCGCCAATATCATTTATTAGTCTAAGCACCTCAAACGCACGCGCTATAACAGAGTGTAGATAACCCTAATAGAAAGCAGGATCAATACAATTCCAGAAAGCCTGTCAATCAGCTTGGTCTTTTCACGTAACCTAGGTAATACAGCTGAATGTGATAACACGAATGCAATAATGGTATACCACAAGCCATCAATAATTAACGGCGTAAGCACAATCAAACCTTGACCGGTAACGGTCTGAGCCGCTAACACAAACTGACTGAACAAGGCTAAGAAAAACAGTAATATCTTTGGGTTAAATAACGAAATAACAATACCATCTCTTGCTGCAATCCACAGACCTGTAGGTTTGCCCGCAGCCAACTTTTGC
Source organism: Shewanella sp. S1-49-MNA-CIBAN-0167 (assembly GCF_040310145.1). Taxonomy (NCBI): domain Bacteria; kingdom Pseudomonadati; phylum Pseudomonadota; class Gammaproteobacteria; order Alteromonadales; family Shewanellaceae; genus Shewanella; species Shewanella sp. S1-49-MNA-CIBAN-0167. The sequence goes on from NZ_JBEOPO010000010.1 coordinate 31,340, forward strand.
TGCATACCGCCTTTAGACCCTAGAGCCTTAATCCCCATCCACGCTAAGTAAATCGCCCCGATGATGGCTATGGTATTAAAAATTAATGGGGATGCCTTTAATACTGCGGCCAGTCCTAGTAAAGTGACTAACGCATACACACCAATCCCTATCGAATGCGCCCAAGCACACACAACGCCATGTAATCTTCCGCCACTGAGCGTATGCCTCACTACCATAGCTAAACTAGGTCCTGGGGACATTGCTCCCAAACAACAAATAGCGAGGAGTCCCAGCCAAGTACTTAACGTCATAACACCTCTTATTTACAATGAACAATCATGAGTCTTTGTACAAAATACATTTTAACAACCAGTTAAGCCGACAATGCTAATGTACTGAAACTCCACGAGATGATAAAGCATTTACACAGGAAACCTATGGCGACATTAATGATGATATTACTTTTGGTTATGTTCAGCGCCGTAGTCATACTGATTTGGGCAAAAATAAAGGGCAAACCGATCCCGACCTTAGTGATCGTTATGCTCATTTTCATGGGGATCTGTTTTGCCGGTGTTATTGCCTTTATTAATAAAGGTGAAGACTATCAAGCCTACCAAACATTGAATTGGCAGCCACTTGAACCGCAAAAAATTGCTGACTATGTGGCACAAGGAAATATCGTGTTGGTTGATATTACCGCCGACTGGTGTGTGCCCTGCCAAACCAATAAAGCCAATGTGCTTCATCGCGAGCAAGTGGTCAATACATTAAACCAACGGCACATTATCTTAATGCAAGGTAACTGGACCCGAGCTGATACTGTTATTGAGCAGTATATGGGCCTGCAAGCGGTTGCTGGTACCCCATATAATAAAGTCTATGGCCCAGCCTATCCAAATGGTATTGAGCTGCCTAAAGCACTTATTATTGACGACCTTTACCATGCTTTATCGTTAGCCAACCCGAACGGTGCTTAAGTGGCAGTATGAAAATAAAAAAAGACTGCCGCAGCAGTCTTTTTGTCATTGAGCCAATAACGCTCATTGCCACTTCAATTAATTAGAAGCGATAGTTTACACGGCCATAGTAGAAGCCACCGTTGTAATCAAATGGACCACTTTCGTAGTACACCGCACCTAATGAACCTAAAGTGCCGTCTTTCAACTTCTGCGCTTCTTGATCAAAGATGTTATTAGCACCCACTGATACCGTTAGGTTATCAAGTACCGCATAACTGACTTCAAGGTCGATAGTCACAGCAGCATCAGCCATTTCAGACCCAGCAGCAGAGGTATCATCAGCATGGGTTGCATAGTACTCACCAAAGACATTACCACGAACTGACATGCTTAAATCATCCCAGCTTTGGCCCCAAGTAAGGGTGGCACGGTGTGCAGGAATACCATCTTCTAAACGACGAACCTTACCTGCATCCGTTGTTTCAGGATCAAATTTATCAACAATTGTATCTGTCCAACCATAGGCTAAACTAAATTTGGCATCACCTGACAGCATTTCTGTCATATAAGTACCTACAATATCAACACCTTGAGTCGTTGTATCAAAATCATTAGTGTAGAAAGTTACCGCCGAGATTAACTCAGGGAATTCAACACCGGCAGCTCTTAATGCATCATAGTCACTGGCTTCAACCGAAATTTGGCTTGACTGTGCAATGCGACCGGTTACTTCAATGTTGTAGTAATCAACCGTTAAGAACAAGTTCTCATATTGATATACAAAACCAGCTGCATAGCTAACAGACTCTTCTGGATTAAGTACTTCACCCCCATAAAAAGCAGATAAAGGATTGGTTGGCGGCGCAGTAAAGGTTTGGATCAAGTCACCGTTAACAATCGATGTTTGAGTGTTCACGACGTTTTCTTGACCCACAGTTGGTGCACGAAAACCGGTACTGTGTGAAGCGCGGAATGATAACTCATCGGTAGCAACATACTGCGCGGTTAACTTGTAGTTTAATGTGTCACCAAAAGTAGAGAAATTTTCATAACGAAGTGCAAAGCCTAATAATAAGTCTTCGGTTAAATACGCTTCAATGTCGGTATAAACACCAATGTTGCTTCGGTCATTTTTACCGGCTGATTCTGGACCAAAACCTTTAAAGCCGTGTGAGCCAATGTTGAAGCCTTGATCAGCATAAGGACCTGCAATCCATGAAGCTTCATCACCTTGACCAATCTCAAATGACTCTTCACGCCATTCAAAACCCGTAGCAAAGCTAATGTCTTCTAAGCTACCAATAGTAACGAATCGACTAAAATCAGCATTAAAAGTTGTTTCTACTTGCTCGTATGAACCTGTTTCAAAGTCAGTGGGTGTATCTAAACCCAGAGAGGGGTTTAATGAGTTCTTTAAACCAAAGCTGGCTTTGTTACTGCCCGTACCTGCGCTCACATCATACATCCACTCGCCAGACTCGCCTTTTACACCAGCGAAGAAAGACATATCTTCAATTTTACCGGTGAACTGAGGTGTATACCCGCCTGGACGAACTTGGTTCATTGCAAAACAGTTCGGATCGGCAACCATTGCTTGATAAGCGTCAGTACCCAACACGTTTCCATCTTGATCTGGAATACCATCACCATCGGTATCTATCTTAGGAATAGGAACATTCATGTTGTTACATGTTGCTACCCCATCGGTAGCCAAACCAACATCCCCGACTAATAAACTTTCACCATCATCTACTGAATAAACGTTACCGCGGTTATGTGGGTTACGATAGTAAAAACCACCAGTAGCTTTGCGCGATGACAGGTTACCGAACGCATACAAATGAGTATTGTCATTGATGTCAAAGCCAGAATTTACAAATATAGTGAAATCATCTTCAATTTCTGGGTTACCCCAAGTTTGGGCAGGGTCTTGAATGGCTGTATTACCCGCGGCTGCAATCGCGGCTGCATCTGGACGCTGTACGCTACGACTCGTTGCATCAGCGGTTTTATATTGCGCACTGAGGTTAATAAAACCATCATCAGTTAATGGTAAACCAATGTTACCGTCAATGGTGGTTGTTGCGCCGTCACCTTCGTAATATTCGCCCTGACTGACAGTGATTGAACCGCCTTCAGAAGCATCCTTTAATACGAAGTTCATTACACCCGCAATCGCATCCGACCCATACTGCGCCGCTGCGCCGTCACGTAAGACTTCAACTTGCTTTAATGCCACACCAGGGATCACTGAAATGTCCGGGCCTTGAGCACCATCGTTAATGCCACCACCTTGGAAAGCAATAACCGAAGCACGGTGACGGCGTTTGCCGTTAACCAAAATCAGCGTGCTGTCAGACGGTAGACCACGCAAGTTAACTGGACGAACCAGTGTCGCGGCATCACTAATAGGTTGAGCTCGTGAGTTAAAAGACGGTACTGAGGTCACCAACAAGTCAATCATGTCTGTTGAACCGTTTTTCTTTAGGTCATCACTACTGATAATGTCAATGGGTACCGGTGAATCACCAATTGAACGAGGTGCCGCACGTGAGCCTACTACGGCAATTTTTTCCACATTTTCTTCATCAGCTGCCAATACTTGAGTGCTAATCACAGATCCGGCAAGTGCAAATGAAATGGCTAAGCTCAAAGAGCTAATACCAAATTTAGCTTTTTTTGATTGCATCATTATTATGTTCTCAACTGCTTATTATTGTTGTTTGTCGACGATATTTTTCACCAAAATAAATGAAAAACAGGTCTCTCCCTATGGAAATACTCCCTATTCCGACTACATTTTTATAACAATTGAAACATAATTGCTAACACTTTTTGGGGTAAATAAGTGTATGCTAAAGAAATATTCACAAATTAATAACTTAAGCAATTGATTTTTAGTGACATACGTCACAAGAAAACAATCATTTCCAACCAGTAAACTTTTTCAACAACTCTACATAAAACTCAACTGTAACCATAAATTTACGCTTAGAGTCGCGTTTTTATAACTTCATTTCTATAATAGCTGTTTTAAATGAATAATCTAAAATCAACCATCCAAAATGATCGTTTCAAAATGAATAATCTAATTTTGACTCAATTTCAGTCAATCTTTGCCAATTAATATTGACCCGTGTAGGTTAGTAAAATAATCTAAACGGACGTTTGATTTATAATAATAACCAAAAATATCTAAGGTGGTATGCATGGCTTATGATGCAGATTCAGTACTTGATTTACACCAATACACATCCATAGTTGATTTGATCGAAAAAGCCTGCGACAAGTATGCAGATAACACGGCATATGCCTGTCTTGGAAAGGGCACTACGTTTGCTGAAATAGAACGAAATTCTCGCCATTTTGCCAGTTATTTACAGCATTGCACCTCGTTGCAACCGGGCGACAGAGTCGCAATCCAGCTGCCTAATATTACACAGTTTGTTATCGCGGCTTATGGCGCGATTCGTGCGGGAATGGTGTTAGTCAATACCAACCCTATGTACACCGAGCGCGAACTTATTCATCAATTTAACGACTCAGGTGCAAAAGCCTTAGTGGTGTTATCTGATTTACTGCCAACCTTACCCAACGTCATCAGCAAAACCGCAGTAGAGTTGCTTATTTCAACCCACGCAATGGATCTTATTCAGCCACAACCCCAGCCAGATACCTTATTCGATAAAGTAACCTTTATGGCCGTGTTAGCCGAAGGAGCCCAACATCAATACCAACCCGTAAAACCAACCCACGATGACTTAATTGCATTGCAATACACAGGTGGGACAACGGGTTTGTCAAAAGGCGCCATGCTCAATCATGGCAACCTTTTAGCCAATTCTGGCCAAGTAAAGTCACGAATTGCCAGTACCATGACCGAAGGACATGATGTCTTTGTCGCCCCATTACCGATTTATCATATCTATGCTTTTATGGTTAATTTAGTGTTGTATTTTGAATCCGGTGGTTGCTCAGTATTAATTCCAAACCCTCGTGATATTGCTGGGCTAATCAATACCATGAAAGCCTATCCATTTACCGGGTTTGCCGGCTTAAACACATTATTTGTCGGACTATGTCATCAACCAGAATTTAAAGCCTTAGATTTCAGTAAAATGAAAATAACAATTTCTGGTGGTACGGCATTAACCAGTGCAGCGGCTAATTTATGGCAGCAAACCACAGGTTGTATGATTTCAGAAGGCTATGGTTTGTCTGAAACGTCTCCGGTAGTCAGCATTAATGCCCCTGGATATCAACGCCTTGGCACTATTGGTAAACCTGTATTAGAGACTGAAGTTCGAGTACTGGATATAGATGATAATGAGGTCGCTGTCGGTCTAGCTGGCGAACTTGCCGTGCGTGGCCCGCAAGTGATGCAAGGGTATTGGAATAAGCCAGAAGAAACCGCTAACGTCATGACCGAAGACGGCTTTTTTAAGACTGGCGATATAGGCGTTGAGAGTGAAGAGGGTTATCACACCATTGTCGATCGGAAAAAGGATATGATTATTGTCTCTGGCTTTAACGTTTATCCTAATGAAATCGAAGACGTACTTTCAACCCATGAGTTAGTGCTCGAGTGTGCCGTGGTGGGGGTTGAAGATGAACGTTCTGGTGAAGCAGTAAAAGCCGTGATTGTTCTGAAACAACAATCGACGAATATTGATGAAACAAGACAAGTCATTAAAGATTATTGTCGCAGCCAACTTACTGCGTATAAAGTGCCACGAATTATTGAGTTTACCGAACAACTACCGAAAAGTGCTGTTGGCAAAATTTTGCGCCGGGAACTCCGTAAATAGAAAGCGAGTAAATAGAGATCGAGTAAGTAGAGCGTTATGTTAGTAAAGCGTCACGTGACTTGCCTCGACTCTGGATAATAAGCGCTTATCAAACTGGGGTTATCAAGTGAGGTTATCGAACTGTGATTAACGTCATTTAACACGGTTAATCGATTTGAATAAAAAAGATGCCTAGGCATCTTTTTTATTCGCCACCCACAAGCTCATACCTTAAAGCGATAACGATTATGACGGCTCGTTATCCATCAATAACTGTAAACTGGCAAATTCACGATATAGCTCATTGCTGGCCATTAATTCGCTGTGGGTGCCGCTGGCAACTAATTGCCCTTTATCTATCACAAAAATTCGGTCTGCATTGATCACGGTCGCCAATCGATGGGCAATAATCACCGTGGTGCGTTTAGCCATAAGAGAATCAAGCGCCTGCTTTACTTTGATTTCGCTTATAGCGTCTAACGCACTCGTCGCTTCATCAAGCAGTAATATTGGCCTGTCAGCAAGAATAGCTCTTGCAATAGCAATACGCTGCTTTTGCCCGCCAGACAGACGTACTCCACGTTCACCTAAGTAGGTCAAATAGCCTTGCGCAAACTCGCCAATAAACTCATCCGCTTTAGCGGCAATACAGGCCTGCTTAACCTCTTCATCACTGGCATCTAAGCGACCATAACGCACATTGTCGAGTACATTCATTGCAAAAATCACCGACTCTTGCGGCACAAGCGCATACTGCTGGCGTAAGTCAGCCAATGTCAGAGTCGAAATATCAGTACCATCTAATAAAATTCGCCCTTGTTTAGGCTGATAAAAACGCATCATTAGTTCAAATAAGGTGCTCTTCCCTGCTCCGCTAGGCCCCACTAACGCCACTCTTTCACCTGGGGCAATCTTCATCGACAACTGGCGGATCACGTCTTGTCCCAGATCAGACGGATAAGCAAAGCACACCTTATCAAAACTGAGCAAACCATTAACAGGCACGACTAATTGATTCGGTGCAACTTGCTCAGGTATATCAATAGGCGTGTTAACTAACTCAACTAACCGCTCTGCGGCGCCAGAGGCTCGTTGGATCTCGCTAAACACTTCACTGATGGTCGCCACCGCGCCTGCAACCATCACGGCATAAAACATAAACGCAGACAGCTCACCACCTGTGATACTGCCAGACATAACATCTTGTGCCCCAATCCAAGTCACAAAGGCTATCGCCACAATGCTTAAAAACATCACAGTTGAAATCAATAGGGCGCGGTATTTGATCCTACCTTTAGCCACATCCATTACTGCTTCAACTCGGCCGGCAAAGAGTTGGCGGTCTTTAGCTTCGTGGGTATACGCTTGAACAGTATGAATTTCATGTAATGTCTCATCGATATACGCACCAAGATCGCCGACCCTATCTTGGCTTTTACGCGACAAATTTCTGACTTTTCGTCCAAAAAAGCTTACTGGCACTAATACCAAAGGCACCGCTAACAAAACTAATGCCGTCAATTTAACACTGGTAAAAGCCATCATAACGATGCCACCAACCACAGTCACACTGGAGCGCAGCGCCATAGATAGACTCGACCCTACGACGCTTTGTAACAAGGTACTGTCTGCGGTAAATCGTGAAATTACCTCACCCGTTCGCTGAGTCGCAAAAAAAGCAGGCGATAACAATAATAAGTGATTATAAACCTGCAACCGGATATCAGCACTGACCCGCTCACCAAGCCAAGTCATAAGATAAAACCGGCAGAAAACCGCAGTGCCACTGATCGCGGTAATAGCAACTATAAACAACATAATTTCATTCAAGCGCCCAGCATTATCGGCAATAAAGCCTTCATCGACCATGAGTCGAACACCTTGCCCAAGCGATAGCCATGCTAGCGATCCAATAAACAAAAATACAATCGCAGCCACTACCTTGATCCGATAAGGGGATAAAAACTGTAGGATCCAAGGTAGAACAGGATGTCGTATGTGCGGGTTAGCAGAAGAGACAGCCGAGGTTGAAGTAGTCGTTGAATTCGTCACAGTATTAACCAGCGTATAAAACTAAGATGGACTGATAATAACAACAAAACACAATATTGTAGATGTCTTAACAACTAAGCATCTACCCCACTGGCTAACTAACCCAGCTCGGGATAATAAACGCTTACCAAACCGCTCTTTGTCCTGCTATCTGCGTTGCATTGATTTGCAATAGACTTGCAATAGACTCAGCGATGCAGTCTGCAGCTACATTAAGCTATTCAAAAGCCGCTATTGCAGGCGTTGAAAGACTGGCGACAACCACGCTTAATATTGATGGTGTCGATATTAAGCTGGTGTATGGTTATCCCAATGGTACCGCTGAGGGGATAACATGATTAATCAATCTGCCTGAAGGTGATTGTAACAAACTCCCTAATGTGTTCAGTGGAACATGAATATATTGGCATGGGGTTATCATTGAAGATGCAGGCACCGCAGCGTGTTATTGACGTTACCGTCAAGCAACATCAACCGCTGCTCGCCCTATTATTAATGTTGAAACGAGCGGCTGTTAACCGTCACAATACACAATTAAGACTCAGGAAACGCTGTTCAACCGCCGTCAAAGAACCTAGAAACAAGCCTATACCACGCTGAGCACCAAAATAACGATTAAATTAAATGCGTTCATGTAAGAAAAACGAAAATTAATCAAGCTTATTGCCCAAAATTAATGCCACTAACGAACCAAATGTCAGCAACCACCCGAGAATATTTCTGCCGTTATAAAACATCATTCCCACGCCAAACAGAAAGGGGATAATGACCACGCCACTGGTAAGCCCAAAGCCGCCTAGCTGATATAAATGGCTGCTAAAACCAAACGAGCTGGTCACTTTAATGGCAGTTAACAGCATATAAAAGCCACCACAGATCATCACTAAGCCAATAAAGAACTGACCCATTCCACCTGATGTCCCACCAGCACCTTTCATCATTATCCCTTGAAAACCATTATTTTACGTCAATATATTAATGTTGCTGAACCGTACCGTTAATAGCAATAATCTCTGTAGCATGACCATTCTCACCAGAGCACTCTTTATTCTCAACGCTAAAATACCTATATCATATTGTTTTATATCAAAATTAAACATGAAGTCTAAAAATAGTTATGGCGGAAGGAAAAGCAGGTAACCGATAAAATCGCGGCACTCGGCTAATTGTCCTTATTAACTTGTTTAAGCCTAAGCCTCGCGCTGCTAGGTGTTATCTGAGATAATATTTGGCTATTTTATTGATATTTTTTTTATTAGGTAACCCAGTCATGACAACCCAATTTGCTTGTTTCGGTATAGAGCTTGAGCTTTTTCGTTATCCAAGCCAACAAGCATCAAACTTACAAGCATGGGATGCGGCTGATGAACACCTAGTAAAATACCTAATCGACGCAGAACTAACGGCAACCACTACCGCCATCCTTAATGACAATTTTGGTGCGCTAACGTGTGCCTTAGTAACCCAAAACCCAAACAGTACATTGCTTGTTGAAACGGATGCAAAAACCAGTTTACTGGGCTGTCAGCAAAATTTATCACACAATAAACTGGCACCTAGCGACATACATTGGGTAAATAGCCGCGATACATTGCCGCAAAATATTCAGTTAGTGCTGATGAAGTTGCCGAAAAATCTACACTACTTTGGCCAGCAACTTGCGCGGTTATCAACAGTGCTACCTACGGGAACCCAAGTCCTTATTGGTGCTAAAGCTAAATCAATTAATCCAGCATTGCTGGCCAGTATTGAAAAAAACCTTGGCCCAGCCTCAGCCAGTTTAGCGTGGAAAAACACTCGGGTTATCAATTGTATTAGCGATGGCAAACAACGCCCATTGGCAAAAGCGGTGAGTTGGAATGTTGATGATCTCAAACTCACTATGAGTAATCTTGCCAATGTATTTGCCGCCAATAAACTCGATATCGGCGCAAGGATTATGCTCGACAACATGCCCAAAGGTGAATTTAATCACATTATAGACTTAGGCTGCGGTAACGGTATTTTAGGCTTACACGCGAAGCAATGTTATCCAGATGCGCAGATTCACTTTGTGGATGATTCTGATATGGCTATCGCTTCGGCAAAACACAATTGGCAAGCTAACGCTTTAGAGACTCACACCACAAACGCTCAGGCCCAAAACCCAGATGGTCAAAACCCAGCGGCGCCTCAAGCCTTTTTCCATTGGGACGATTGCCTGAGCAACTTGCCCGCAGGTGTTGAGCCAGACTTAGTGATATGCAATCCACCGTTTCATCAAGGTGAAGCCATCACCGACCATATCGCTTGGCAAATGTTTGTTGACGCCCATAAGCGTTTAAAGAAAGGTGGCTTATTACATATCGTCGGCAATCGGCACTTGGCCTATCACGTTAAAATAAACCGCATTTTTAAAAACTGCACCACGGTTGCATCCAATGGTAAGTTTGTAATTTTACAAGCCACGAAATAACCCCATTAACGACTGACAGTGAGCCCTTCAGTCGCTTGACCAAGAGTGGATAAAGCGCCAACCCGGTCTACGAATGACTTTTGCAGACCTTAGAGCGAATGTCCACTAAAGCATTTCCAACTTAACCTAATACGCAAATTAACCAATACAAAGTCGTCTTTAAAAAAATGTAAGCGTTATTTTTACGTTAAAAAGGAAGTTATAACCGTGAAAAGTATTTTTTTATTTGGTGAGTGTATGGTCGAATTACAACGTGTAACGGCCACCAGCTTACAGCAATCTTTTGCTGGTGATGTGTATAACACTGGGGTTTACCTTAAGCGCACCTTTAGCGATATTAGCACGCACCTAGTCACAGCCATTGGCCAAGACAGTTTTAGCCAGGCCATGTTGCAACGCTTTGAAGATGAAAAAATTAATACCGATATGGTCTTTAAAAGCACTGACAAAATTGCCGGCCTGTATGCAATACAAACTGACAGTAATGGCGAGCGCAGCTTTACTTATTGGCGCAGCGACTCAGCAGCACGGCAAATGATGCAATTTATTGACGAAGCAGCCATCAGTAAAATCTCTCAGGCGGATATGGTGTTTTTTTCAGGCATTTCTTTAGCGGTTATTAAAGAAGAAGATCGCGAAGCATTTTGGTTACTGATTAAACAATGTAAGCAAGCGGGTGTCAGTATTGTGTTTGACCCTAACTACCGCGCAAGAATGTGGCACAGTCCAGACCAAGCAAAGGCACAGTTTGATATTGCGTTTAGTGTGGCCGATGTCGTACTGCCAGGTGTTGATGACTTTAATCAACTTTACGGTATTCATTCTGTTGAAGACATCATTGCGTTCTGCCAGCCTTACGCCATTAACGAACTGGTGGTTAAAAGCGGTAAAAACAGCATTCACTATGTGATTAATGACCAGCAACAGCATTTTTCGATTACACCAGTAAAAAACGTTATCGACACCACATCAGCGGGCGACTCGTTCAACGGGGTGTATTTAGGCGCGCGCTTAACTGGCGTTGATATCAGCGCCGCCATTAAATTAGCCTCCCAAGCAGCGGGATTTGTGATTCAGCATAAAGGCGCCATTGCACCTAAAATTGAGTTTCATCAATTTATTGAACGTCAAAAATTAATCATGCAATAACAGCTAAAGAGTCATCTTTTGTCGCTTATTGAGTCATTCGTGTTTTAGCTTCAAACCAAGTAATATTATTGAGTCATTTGGACAATTTACCCTATAAAAGCAATAAGAAGACATTGAAAATGGACTATTTAGCCATCAATAAACACGCATGGAACCAGCGAACTCAAATCCACCTCGACTCAACATTTTACGACTTAGACGCATTTATCCAAGGTAAGTCATCATTAAACCCCATTGAACTTGAACAGGTCGGCGATGTACACCACAAAAGCCTGTTGCATCTACAATGTCACTTTGGCCAAGACAGCTTATCGTGGGCAAGACTTGGCGCCAATGTCACTGGCGTAGACTTATCCTGCGAGTCGATAGTAAAGGCTAAGCAACTAGCGGCCCAATTGCAATTATCGGCAAGATTCATTAACCAGGACATCTATCAATTTGGTGAAAACAATATCAAGCAATACGATATCGTGTTCACCTCATACGGAGTGTTATCTTGGTTACCAGACTTAACCCGCTGGGCGCAAACCATTGCTGGCGCATTACGTCCAGGCGGTGAATTTCATTTGGTTGAGTTCCACCCTTTTAATGATGTGTTGTGTGGTTATGGATACTTTCCCCAGACACAACCGGATATCGAAGATGAAGTCACCTACACCGAAAACCACAACGACCAAATTGAAACGGTAGTCACTTGGCCGCATCCGATAAGCGAAGTCATTAGCGCACTCATTAATGCGGGACTCAGTATCGAAGCGTTTAACGAGCATCCTTACAGTCCCTACAACTGCGTCGAAGGTTTGGAGTTTGTGGCAGGTAAAGGTTACCAGCTAAAACATCAAGGCCACCTCATGCCACTTATTTACTCTATCAAGGCAATAAAAGTAGTATAAAAGTAAACGCGTCGCCGCTTTAGGTTAGCTTAAAGTGGTATTCGTTCTTGGGGGGGGCTGTTGATGGGTTGCGGGCGGTGCAAATAATATTCGTAACCGCTGCCCTAGAGATAATTGCGCTTGGGTGACATCACGCCACATCTCGCGCCATTCACTAAATGTCACCACTATCGGGTTAAAACTGTTTACCGGTTTAGTAATACCGTATACCACGGTTTCAATCTCAGGCTCGAACGTACCAAAAATTTTGTCCCATATAATCAGCACCCCGGCATAATTTTTGTCGATATATTGCGGGTTACGCCCATGATGAACACGATGATGGGACGGCGTATTAAAAATCAACTCTAGCGGCCCTAACGACTTAATCGCTTGGGTGTGAACAAAAAACTGCAATCCAAGATTAAGTAACACCGCAAACACCACCCAATTAGGATCAAAGCCAATCACCACTAACGGTAACCAAAACAGCCACATTCCCGCCAGTGGATACATTAAGCTTTGTCTAAATGCAGTAGTGAAATTCATATTTTCAGAGCTGTGATGCACCACATGTGCCGCCCACATCCAACGAATACGATGGCTAGCGCGATGAAACCAGTAATAACAAAAGTCTTGAGCAATAAGCAATAAACCAAAAGTGAATAATGTCATTTCGATATCAAATAAGCGCCAGCCAAAAAAGTGTAAATAGATCTTCGCAATCAATAAGCCCGCGATAATATCCGCCACTTGATGCATGCCTGCCAATACAAAATTACACAACACTTCGCCGGGGCGATATTGAGCATTACTCGGCAATCGCTGGGCGCGAACACCAAACCACCACTCCAATAAAATGCAGCCGAAAAAAATCGGCGCTAACACCAGTAATAACCACTCTGGGTGAGCTATCAGTAAATCCATGTCCATATGTTATCCATTTCTATTTATTATTATTTTAACAACGTTTGTAATAACGCTTCGCTACTTCGCATTCCTAATCAAATCGCTCTTCCGGCACAACCCATTTTAGTAAACCGCTTTTAATAATCCGTTTTTAATAGGCCATAGACCATAGACTAAAAAATCACTTATCTAGTCGACACCGTTAGTCGTCATCACCATTTGGCAAAATGATCTTCTGTTAAGCCTAGCTGGTTTTTTAAGCGATATTGTTTGCCATTATTATCGCCAATCATCCCGCTAAAATAACCAATGTATTGTCTAAAATTGTTTTTTAACCAGATTAAATTCAGCTTTTCGCTACGTTGATTTAACGGCCTAAAATACAAATCAACTTGACCATCATTGGTGGTGATATGCCACAAATCTTGTTGTGAGTGTCGATTAAAATCAAACTGCGCGCAGCCCAACAAGTGACGCTCGCCATTTACCCACATGACATTTTCGGTCTGACCGGTTTCGTTAACCCCAGCCGCCAAATTCAACCCAATAACACCGTCTTCAGTTTGGGCATTGATTGAAGCCCAACGCCAACTGGTTTCACGGCGCATAAATCCGGCCGAAAAATCATAACCCGCCAGCGCATATTGTAAAGGCTGCGGTTCATGATGAATGGTTAATTGCCCCGTTACGGCTAAGCCATTATGCTTTTGAGTATAGGTCCAGCCGTTATAACCTGTTGGAGTACACAAGCTGATGGGTAAACTCAATGGCGCAGGTTGAATACGTAAATTGGCTTGTATGTCTGCAAGATTAATCTCGACTTGCCATTGTCCGTCGACAATATCAATAACAATACCTTTTTGTTTACGGCCAATCTCGGCGCGCCCACGTTTTGGAGAATCACTTAACTGGCACCCAAGCCCTAGCGGGGTTAACCATTGCGTTTGAGTAAGCTTGTTGGTGTTAATGTCATAAAGGTAACAAAAACCATTGGCGACATAGCGAATATCGGCAATCGCAACAGCAATAATATAATGAGGGGTAATAATGTTAACAAACTGGAACTGCTTAAAATCGAAATGCTTAGCCAATGTCGATGCGGGTTTGTCCATTACCGTCGAATAAACAAATTGATTAACATTGAGTGAATCAACAATCCCATCAAATAGGCCAAATACTGGCTGGCCATTAGTATTGATCAATTTATCTGGAGCCAATTGTGGTTGTTTATGTTGCATTACATTACCTACATCACATTGTTTATCTGACTTAAGTTGCATAACACTAACCTGAATTGATCAGTCATTAATGTCAACAACCGAGTAACATTGATGCCGTGTCTCTCAGTAAAAAGGGGGGGCAAACGGAATATTGATTATTAGTTACACCGGTATGCATAGTGACGCACATAACTTGAGTTATCTTTAATAACAACATAACCCTAGCGATACTGGAAACCCAGACAAATTCTGGTATGATTTATCTACCTATTGCTCGTTATTGTTGTCTCATGAAGTTATTAATCACTATTTTACTGCCTACATTATTGTTAACAGCTTGCGCCAGTCATGAACCGACTCATGTTGGTCTTAATCCCACTCTGGGTCGGATCCAGTTACAAACTGAAGCGGATTTCCCTGTGATGGTAGACACCATCGACACTCGCGAAGCAAGCTTTGTGGTGCGTTTTAATGAAGAAGGCAAAGCGCCTAGATTGGTGAGCGCCAGTGAGCCGATCCGTCAACAACTGGAAAAGCTGTTCCGTGATGGGATAAAAAAAGCGGGTTATGTCATAGATCCTGCCGCACGCAATTCAGTGCAGTTTCAGCTAAATTATTTGTTGGCTGATGTCACTGATACCACGTTCAGTTTTGAATCAAAAACACGCTTAGTGATCAACGTATTGGCTAAAAATTCACAGCAAGAATTCACTAAATCGTATAATGCTAACGGTTATTTAAAAGGCCCGTTAAGCCCTGATTTTGCAACGCTTGAATTAGATATCACCAAACTAGTTGATAAACTTACCACTGAAATACTTAACGATGAAGAATTACACCAGTTTATTCAACGTTAACCCAACTCGCGCCATCACGTATTGGCATCAAAGATGTCAATAAAAGGACTGAAGATTATGTTGAAATGGCTAGCCACATGTCTATTGCTATTAACCAGTTTACACACCCATGCCGCGGTTGATATTCAAAAAAACACCTTATATCCGCAAGTTGAGTTTGACACCTCAATGGGAAAAATTGTGGTTGAGTTAGATCGCACCCGTGCACCGCTTACCGTGGATAACTTTTTAACCTATGTGGTTAAAGGCGAATATGATAATACGATTTTTCATCGTGTCATTGCCGAATTTGTGGTTCAAGGCGGTGGGTTAACCACTAAACTAGAAGAACGCCCTTCACACGATCCCGTAGTGAATGAATCTGGCAATGGTTTATCAAATTCTCTTGGTTCAATTGCAATGGCTCGAGATAACAACCCCCATTCAGCAACACGGCAGTTTTACTTCAATCTGGCTGACAATACCAAATTAGACCCGTCTAAACGTCGCTGGGGCTATACTGTTTTTGGTGAAGTGACTCAAGGAATGGAGGTATTAGAAGCTATTTCATTGGTACCGACTGAAAATAACACTACGCTAAACTGGCCCGATTTTCCGGTAAATACTGTTATGCTAAAAAAGGCCACCTTACTGCCTCGCTAATCTCCTGCTATTCGTCTATACCTATCGACGGTAATGCGCGCATACCATCGTTATTCGCGCATTACCGTCGAGCACCTTTAACCAATACCAGCATCATTATCATTAATAAGGCTATCTTTAGCTCATATGATGATGCAATTACTTCTTACCCTGTATATTTTTACTAGCTTATAAATCAACTAATAGCACTATAGAATGACAAAATGACACTTTTTTTAAGGTTTTCACCTTCAACAACGTTATTAACGTCTATACTCTATTTTATTCACTCACTCAGTTAGCTGCGCAATTATTCGCAACCGCATTCCAAATACTCAAGGACGCACTTATGATGACGGCTAATGATTTTATTGAAACCAAAGCCCCACAGCTTGCCTATTACGGCAAAGCTTTTTTAGACAATCAGTTAGATTACAAAGAAATACAACTGTATATGTGGGATGTGTTGGAAGAATGGCAATTTATATCAAACCATCCCAATCAATTAACCGAGCAACCTAGCGATACCGAAAAAGTATTTTGGCACTTACTGTATTGTTTTGATCATTGGTCTGGTTGGACTATTAAAGGCAATCAGTATTTACGCCAGCAAGTTCATGAATGTTGCGACTACATCAATATTGGAGGTAATGTGCCACACCGCTGTATTGGTATCAGACCTTAAGGTTAATTAATCCAAACTGATAGAATAAACTCTTCGAATGGCTTGAACCTAAGCCCCTTGCAACATAAGCTAGAGCCATTCTCCTTCATCCAGTTGTCTTATGTCGGTTTTTTTGTCTCGTACCCGTGAAGCATTATCGGTTTATTACCATAAACGAGTATTGATATTACTCTTGATGGGCTTTTCTGCCGGCTTACCTTTAATGCTGGTTTTTTCGACCCTCAGTTTCTGGTTACGTGAAGCGGGTATCGATCGAGCCGCGATTGGTTACTTTAGCTGGATAGCGCTGACTTATGCTTTTAAATGGGCATGGTCTCCATTAGTCGACCGTATGTCGCTCCCCTTATTCACCCGCTTTTTAGGCCGACGACGTGGCTGGATGCTATTTGCACAACTGTGTTTAGTGGGTGCCATTCTCGGCATGTCGGTTAGCGATCCTGTGGTTAATCTTGACCGTCTGGCGTTATGTGCACTGCTGTTAGCCTTCGCCTCTGCCACTCAAGACATCGTAATCGACGCTTTTCGGATTGAATCCGCTCCAGAAAAAATGCAAGCAGCGCTAGCCGCTGCATACCAAGTGGGCTATCGCAGCGCGATGATCATTGCTACTGCTGGCGCGTTAACCATCGCGGCTTGGGTATCACCAGGTAATGATGCTTATAACCTACAAGCTTGGCAAACGGCGTACTTTGCTATGGCCATGTTAATGGGCATTGGCATTATTACCACCCTATGCAGTAAAGAACCTCAAGTTGATACTAAATACGCTGACGATAAAGAACGCCAATTAAGGGCGGAGTTTGCGGCCAAGTATCCGGCAAAAGTAGCCGGAGCATTAGCTTGGCTATACAGTGCCAGCGTATTGCCTTTTATTGACTTTTTTAAACGTCATGGCAAAAGCGCCATTCTGATTTTGTTGTTAATTTCATGCTATCGCATCTCAGATATTGTCATGGGCATTATGGCCAATGTGTTTTATGTCGATATCGGTTTTAGTAAAGAAGAAATCGCTTTTATCAGTAAAGTCTATGGTTTAATCATGACCTTAGTCGGTGCCGCTTTTGGTGGGGTATTAATCATGCGCTATGGCACCATGAAAATTCTGTTCTTGGGCGCCTTGCTAGTCGCGGTCACCAACCTGCTGTTTGCTTGGCAAGCGTATATTGGCTATAACGTACCATTTTTAACCTTGGCGATTTCGGTGGATAATTTTAGTGCCGGTATTGCGACGGCGGCGTTTATTGCCTATTTATCGAGTTTAACCAGCACGGGTTATAGCGCTACCCAATATGCATTATTGTCATCCATTATGTTGTTGTTTCCTAAGTTTATCGCTGGATTTTCGGGTTTGTATGTTGATGCGTTTGGTTATATCAATTTCTTTGTTGCAGCGAGTTTGATTGGTTTTCCGGTATTAATATTAGTGGTGTTGGTTAATCGATCGCAAAATCAGGTCGCTGCTGAGGCGGCATTATCAGATGGTTCGAGTGATGTGCTGATCGATGTGCCGATTGATGTGGATAAGCCACCACGTTAGTTGTCTAATGTCCAAACTTCGTTTGGACTAACATCGCAAGGCTCCAACCTGCACTAGCCAAAAGGGGATCAACAGCAATCCCCTCTTTACTTTTTATAAACGACTGGCCCTTGCCATTCCGGCAACATTTTCATAAGCACCAATAATAGCGAAAAGGTCGCGGCGGAAATGGATCCAGCTTTTAACGTCGTTTGTAGACTGCTTTGGGCCATCTTATTGTAAAGAGTGAAGTAGCTTAGATATGTCATTCACTATCAATGGCGCAATTCAAGTATTGCGAGATGGCCAAGTATCGCTATACCACATCAGTCTTTCAATCGATCCGAATGAGTTTTTATCAATGTTAAGTCAAGAGTTGATCTAATAACCTTTTTTATATCGCTGTGAGGCGCTTTGAGTAAGGTTTATCAGCTTTCCCAACGCTTTATCTTTAGTTCTCTTTTCCGCGAGTGTCGCGCCATTAAGTGCTTGCTCCCGGTGTAATTTTTGATAACTGAGCAGACGTCTTTCTGATAGCTGGCCAGCTTTGATAGCACGCTGAACAGCGCACCCGGGCTCTGACTTATGCGAACAATCAAAGAAACGACAACTTTGCGCAAGTTCTGTGATTTCGCCGAATGTTTCACTAACCCCTTGCTCACAACTGCCTAACTGTAGCTCTCGCATTCCGGGGGTATCCATTAACATCCCACCCATTGGCAATGCTTTCAAGGCTCGATGAGTCGTAGTATGACGCCCTTTGCTATCGCCTTGCCTTATCCCGGCTATCTGCTGAGATTCAAAGCCTAACAGGCCATTGACGAGTGTGGATTTACCCACACCCGATGAGCCTAAGAAAGCGATAGTTTTACTATTGGTACAGTGATTTTTAACTTGCTGAATATCTTGTTCATCCAGAGCATTAAGAGAGTAGACAATCAACATAGGATCAAGTTCTTCAACTTGATGTCGCTTAACATCTGCATTTTCACATAGGTCTGCTTTCGTCAATAGAATCACAGGTTCTACCATAGCTTCTCGCGCAATGGCTACATAACGCTCTATTCTGTTAAGGCTAAAGTCATGGTTGAGAGAACACACAATCATGACAGTATCAACATTCGCAGCAATTAGCTGAGTGGTTACTTTTGAACCTGGCGCTTTTCGTTCGAATAGGGATTGGCGCTCGAGACTTCTAGTCACTCTCAGAGTGTCATTAAATAGAACCCAATCACCCACACAGATTGTTTCATCGTAAGAGATAAGTGTTAGGTCTTGCTGGCCTTGTTCCGACATAACCACAATGCGGTCACGATGTTGTTCGATAACTCGACCCATCGTTAAATCGGTGAGCTCATCCAAACTGAGTTGTTGTTGAAAAAAAGGTTTCCATCCAAGTTGTTGAAGTGTCGGGATTGAATTACTCATACTTTGCTCTCACATCTCATTGTTTAGCACATAATAGAGCAACCTTGTGGGTGATGATTGAACATTTCCGACAATATCACTTAGGGCTAGAGTTCACACCACCATAAGCATCGATGGTCAATCCCCGTTCTTTTTCATAGGTTTTAGGTGTTAAACCTAGTTGCTTTTTTAGATGGCGGATCAGATGAGGCTGATCACTGAAGCCGAACTTAAAAGCCACCGCAACCCAATCGATTTCTTGAGAGTCACGTTGATATAGATACTCCAACATCGCCTCAAGCTTATTCATTGACTGGCATTGCTTTAACGTTAATCCCGTCACTCGTAGAAAGCTTCTCTCTAACGTGCGTTGCGAGCAAAAAAGTTGCTTACCCAACGCTGAAATTATGGCCGAGTCTAATACATGAAGCGCTTTTTGGGTGATCTTGCAGTGTTGATCTTCGGTAGCGTTGGCTAGCCACGGTAAGAGCAAACTATCCAATTGATCACAGCACTGATCAGCTTGATGTCGTGCTAGCTCAATTAACGTGTTTTCGTTAAGGGGTTGATCATCGAACTGCGCCGAGAGATTGATTGCTTTAACGTTGTCGAGCATTGGTTCTTTACCTGAAAAGCGACCCAGTGAATATAATGCTCCTACATGGAACTTTATTCCTAGATGAACAAAAGGCTTGGAATGATCTAATTGAAAGGTTTGCTTGTGTGGAAAGAGCCAATGACTTCCTTCACCACTTGCCAACCCCGGATTTAAATCATACTGGTAGGTCTGTTTTGAGGGCGAAATAATCAAATGGGCGCAAGGATCTGGATTGAGTTTAGGGTACTGATAACGGGTAGAGTCAGTCTCTTTTTCAATTAGCCAATAACATTCAACATACTTGGCAACGTCAGCGGATTTTGATGGCTGTAGCCAGTGGATCATAACAGCCTCCCTTTATTCTTAAGCATATGCCTATCACTATAAGCTAGATTTCAGTAATTAAAAACTAAGCCCCGGTCAAGTCTGACAAGGCTTAAAGAATTGGCTTATTCTCGGTCAAATTCAATTTGGATAATACGGTTTAGAGGTGCTAAACCTGCGCGTACAATCGTTTTTTGTGCACCTATATTACTACTTTCAGTTGAACAGATAGGGGTTAACCCACGTTCATTAGCTAAGCTAACCAAACGACTGAGTACTTGAGTGGCGATCCCTTGACCTCGCTCAGATTGAGCCACAATCATACCTAAATCTGCAAAGCCTTTCTGGTGCTCATCAAACAAACGGCACTCACCAGACGCTAGCAGTTTGCCTTCTTTCCAGTAGCCGAATAGTTCTTTACGCTTGATAAGGTTACCAAAGTAGCCTGATAACCATTGCTCCGGCGCACCAATATTGGTTGCGGCAAACTTAACAAAATCAGTCAGTTGATCTTGATCTGCGAGTTTCAGTTCTAGATCTGTTTTATTACCTGTTATCAAAGGATTCACTTGCTTATACATTAACGCATTCACTTTAAATGCTGATGAGTTATCTAAACAAAGTGATAAATACTGAGGTTCCGCTGTGCTAACAAATGCACCATTAACAGTACCAATAACTGAGCTGTTCTGTTCTACAATCAAGGTAAAAAGTTCTTTTCCCTGCGTTTTGGCTTCGTTAGCCAAATAGAATTGCAGCATATAGCCTTCGCCATTAATGCAGCAGTATCCGACTAATGTATCCTCTTCATAAAATCCAAAATGTACTGAAATAGGAACGAATCCAAAGAGCCACATCCCGTCAAGGGGGTCTGTCGATTGCGCAAAATACTGCTTTTTTAGTTCACTTAGTTTTTCTTTTTTTTCAACAGGTTTTATTTCTAACATAGCTGTTTCTCCTGAATAAAGATTTGGCAAAATGCTAAAGCAGGAACTGCATCAGAGATGATGTACCGCTTTGTGCCCCAAATAGTAGAAGATGCGCCGCATGAAATATTGAATAAAAACGACAGTTTCTAGGTTATTAATTTGCTTCAAAGGGGGTATTTAAGGTGGAAGTCGTAATTACATAGACAGGCAAGTATCAGGGAGGGTATTGCGCTGCGTCACAAAAAAATAGCGTTTTCTTTCATCACTTCCAAGGTCTCAGATATAAGGGTAACTATCACAAACTCAGTAGCTCGAACGACTACTAGTAATCATTTTAAGTTGTTTTGGTCGGATAATCGACACCTGTTGCCAGGTGCATCTCTCCTAAGTGCCGTACATGCAACTTTCACTGCATACGGCTCAAGCCCCCACTAAGGCCTATTATGGTTCACTCAAAGCAGTGAACAGCTCTTCATACGACTTCACGTCGCACGGGCAGAAATGAGTTAGTTATACTGACTTTAAAAGGGCTGATTCAACACTTAACTTGAGGACGTTGAAGACCCTTTACAAAAAGAATGCGTAAGCATACTTAAACCTACAGGATTCAATTACATTGAGGACGTTGAAGAAAATAGCGTGAGCCTGACAGGACGTCAGGCTAGCTTTCGTTGGCCTGGGCCTTTCCCGCACATCCATGTGCTATAAGGCATCCTGCCTATCGGAAGCGTTAGCATTTTCTCTCTTTACTGCAAGATAGGCCCAAGCAGGCTTCAAATGAAGTTAAAAGCTGGATCAATCCCCATGGCGACCTTTTCGCATCTGTTGTTTAAGTCAATAGGGGAAATATTGCGGGGCAGCTGGGCCAATTCTGTTATAAAAAGTAAGGAGGGAATAGCCGTTAATGTCCTCTTGGTCTGGTATGGGCGACACGCCACGACGTTAGTGGCCGCTGGCAATATCCTAAATAAACTTAATGAAATTGATTCAATCAATTCAACAAAAAAGCCGACAGGGTTTCCCGTATCGGCTTTGTTATCTCTATAGTACTTGTCAGTGCAGCATTAATCACTTCAGGATTAGTCTCTGAAGTTATCGAACTGAAAGGGTTGGCCGAGTTCTGCTTCTTTGGCTAAGCGCATGACGGCTTGCAGGTCATCGCGCTTTTTGCCAGTGATCCGTACTGAGTCGCCTTGGATGGCAGCTTGTACTTTAAGCTTGCTGTCTTTGATGGCTTTGACTAGTTTTTTGGCAATCAGTGATTCGATACCTTGTTTAAAGCTCACTTTTAAACTGAAGGTTTTGCCGCTGTGAACCGCTTTGTCGTCAACTTCCATTGAAGATGGATCAACGTTACGTTTACTGAGCTGAATGCGCAGAATATCGACTAGCTGCTTACAAATGAAATCGTCTTCTGATTTTAAGGTAACGACATTGTCTTTCAACTCAATTTCAATTTCTTTGCCCCGTAAATCAAATCGACCAGACACTTCACGGCGTGAGTTTTCTACCGCATTACGTAATTCTTCTTCGTCAACTTCCGACACAATATCCATAGATGGCATGTTGCTTTCCTCTTTGGTTCATCACAAATGTATATACGACTATTTTACACTAGGAGTCATTATCAGGATAGTAGAGTACAACCTGAGATCCATTAGCGAAGTTATTGAGCACTAACCCAGATTAATTAACAAAAAATCATTAACAAGCTATTTTCATTGATAATCTGGCTAAAACACCCATTGTGATTGAGTTTAACGGTTTAGCATTTATCATTTTCAAGCGTAAACATAGCCCTGATGGCACAATTATTACTTTCCAAAGAGGTTAATTAGTGACAATTTAAAACAGGTTTCTTATTATTAGCAATATTCTCGTTTCACAAGGCTGATGTTACGCTCGTGATCACTTATAAAAATATTTTTAAACTTGCGTTAGTTGTCGCTGTCATTGTGACTAGCTATCTTGTTTTTTCAAAACCAAATTACCCGCAGGCTTTTGCTAATATGGATAAAGTAGGCCATTTAGGCAGCTTTTTTGCCCTTGCATATCTTGCGCATTACGCTTTCAAACCCCGTTGGTATATTTTGTGTACCTCTTTGGCTACCTATGCTGTGTTAATTGAATTGATCCAATCTCGCTTACCTTACCGCAGTGCATCTGCTGCCGATGTCATTGCCGATTTTGTCGGCATTGCACTGTTTTACTTACTGCATTTTTCAGTAACACAATACCGTAAATTAAAAGCGAATCGTGCATAGACCATGGGAATAACATCAAGGTTGCCACCGTCATCCACACCCGACAATACTGCGCTTATTGCCGTATTGGGTGCGGGTGCGATTGGACAGCTGATGTATCACAAACTGAGTGTCAATACTCAAGCAGCTCAAGCAAACGATGTGGTGTTTATTGGTAGAGATAAGTTGACTCGTCAACAGCCGCTAAGTTTTATTGACCACACGCAGCACACTCATGAATCATTAGCGGCAATATTGGGAACTGATGATGACCGCTTAGTACGAATTGAATTACTGTTCGTGTGTGTTAAAGCCTATCAAGTAGAGCAAGCGCTTATCCCCTTATTAGCGAAACTGTCACCTCAATGCCATATTGTATTACTGCATAATGGTTTAGGCCCGCACTTACCTGTCGCTGCTGCGTTGGCAAAACACCAAGGCCAAGGATTAAGCTTAGGCACGACATCCCAAGCGGCGTTAAAACTAAGCCAGTGGCAGGTGAAACACAGCGGTTTTGGCGTGACACAACTCGGGTATTATTGTGGAGCGCTTATATCGGCCAAGCTAAAGGCGCGCTTAACTAATCTACACTGTGACAATCAACCTATTGAATGGCATCAGCCTGTGTTACCTGTGTTATGGCAAAAGCTGGCGATTAATGCGGTGATAAACCCTCTCACGGCACTCAACCATTGTGCCAATGGCCAATTAGCCAGCGCTGAATATCAACCACAGATCCGCGCCATTATCGATGAGCTAGTACAAGTGGCTAAATATGATGGCATCACGTTAGATAAGGCTGCCATCAGCGCACGGGTTTATCAGGTAATCGATTTAACAGCAGCAAACTTTTCATCGATGTATCAGGATATTGCCCACAACAGGGCAACTGAAATTAATGAGATTAATGGCTATATTTGCCAGCAAGCTAAGTTGGATCACCTTAACGTACCCATCAACCAATCTTTAGTCGACAAGGTTTTACAACTCAGTCAATCTTGAATGCAATTTGATAACGAATCTCGACTCGAGGTAATTAGCTCCACATCACTAAAATCGCGGCAATGGCGATTAACAATAACCCAGCCACAGCATTAATTTTAACCTTCTCTTTAAGCCAAAATGTCGCAATAATCAGGGTAAAAAACACCTCAACTTGGCCTAATGTTTTGACATAAGGTACCGCCTGTAATGACATAGCGCTAAACCAGCCGATAGAACCAATACAACTGGTGACACTAATGGATAAGGTTAATTTGGGTCGTTGCCACAACGCGGTTAAGGTCGATTTATCTTTAGCCAGTAAATAACCTATTAGCACTATGGTTTGTAAACCTATCACCCACAACAATACCCACGCAGCGCGATGCGTAAACGGGCCTTGTATGGTTAAGCTGGCTTCTCTTACCCATAATGATGTCAGCGCAAAAGCGCTGCCACACGCAAGGCCTAACAACACCGTTTTAAGCGACAAATGTTTAAAGCCTTGTTTGCTGCTAAGCAACATCACCGCAAGACCACCAACAATGACCCCCATCCAACCCAACGCCGAAAGTTGAGTACCAAAAAACAATACACCCAGTATTGCGGCTACTAAGGCTTCGCTTTTGGCAAGACCGGCACCTATGGCGAAGTTTTGCATTTTAAATAGCTTAACCATTAGCCCTGTTGCCAGTATTTGCATGGTTGATGCACCAATAACAAAGCCCCAAAAGCTGCCACTAAATTCTGGCATTGCTGTGGGTTGATATTGATGTAAAGCAAAAAGGTAACCAGCGGCAATTGGGCCCGCCCAAATAAACCGCGCTAATGTGACCCCAGCAATACTCACGTCTTTACTGAGTTTACTTTGAAATGCATTGCGCCACGCCTGCATAAACGCGGCGAGAAAGGTAAACATGATCCACATATTTATTGTTGCTCTTTACATAAAAAAGCCCTGAAACTTGGTAACAAGTCAGGGCTTATACAAGGGCAATTAGATTACTGTTTACGACCATTAAAAGACACTGATTAAATGTCTAATTGATTAAAAATCAACTCGCCGGTGTTTCAGTTATTCAATGCCATTGATGGTTTACTTGCTGGTATCAATAAACTCAAATGATTTAACCAAGTCATCAACTGCTTTCATCTGCGTGAGGTATTGCTCCAATAAATGCAGTGGCAACGCGCAAGGACCATCACATTTTGCATTGTCAGGATCTGGATGAGCCTCAATAAATAAGCCCGCTAAGCCTAATGCAATACCACTTCTTGCAAGTTCAGTTGCCTGTGCACGGCGTCCGCCCGCAGAATCGCTACGACCACCAGGGCGTTGCAGCGCATGGGTGGCATCAAAGATCACCGGGTAACCTGTTTGCTTCATTTCGTCCATGCCTAGCATATCGACAACGAGGTTATTGTAACCAAAGCTGCTGCCGCGTTCACATAAAATAATATTGTCATTACCGGCTTCGTTAAACTTAGTAATGATATGACGCATTTCATGTGGCGCTAAAAACTGCGGTTTTTTCACATTAATCACAGCGCCGGTTTTGGCCATCGCCACCACAAGATCGGTTTGACGGGCTAAGAATGCAGGTAACTGAATAATATCAACCACTTCAGCCACAGGTGCACACTGATGGATTTCGTGTACATCGGTGATAATTGGCACGTTAAACGTTGATTTTATTTCTTCAAAAATACGTAAGCCTTCTTCCATTCCTGGACCACGGTATGAGTTAACCGATGAACGATTGGCTTTATCAAAAGAGGCCTTAAACACATAGGGAATACCAAGCTTTTGGGTCACTTCGACATAATGTTCCGCTATCGACATGGCTAAGTCGCGCGACTCAAGTACGTTCATACCACCAAATAAAACGAACGGCTTATCGTTAGCGACTTCAACATTATTAGTTAACTGAATAATTTTTTGATCCATTTGATCCTCTTAGCGCATTACGCTGCGACAATTTGTAATAACTGACCACATAGCCAAGCCATGTAAGTACCTAATGCATATCCGAATACTGCCAACAGCACCCCAACAGGTGCTAATGCAGGGTGGAATGCCGCCGCTACCACTGGGGCGGATGCGGCTCCGCCAACGTTTGCCTGACTGCCCACGGCCATATAAAACAATGGTGCTTTAATCAGTTTAGCCACCAATAACATTAATCCTGCGTGAACTAACATCCACACTATGCCGACTAGAAAATAAATCGGCGTATCCATTATTTTAGACACGTCCATATGTAAACCAATGGTCGCGACTAAAATGTATAAAAATGCCGAGGCAATTTTAGAGGCACCAGAGGCTTCTAAATGACGAACCGGGCTAAATGAAAGGCCTAAACCAACGGTGGTCACTATCACCACTAACCAGAAAAATTTAGAGGTTAAACTGTAATCTTCGGTCCATGGATAGTTGGCTTCGAAGAACGGCCCCAAGAAATCGGCCGCAAAATGGGCGAAGCCCGTCACCCCAAACCCAACGGCCACAATCAACATGATGTCGCGAAGTGAAGGAATACGTGCGTTTTCTGCGTGGTACTTTTCGACTTTCAGTTTCAGTGCTTCAATTGCGCTAGTATCGGCGCCAGTTCTGGCATCAATTTCTTTGGCTTTCGACGCCATAAAGAGCAATACGGCCATCCAGATATTGGCCACGATGACATCTACCGTCACCATTACCGAGAATATCTCACCACCGACCGAATAAATCTCTTTCATCGCGGCTTGGTTTGCACCACCACCAATCCAGCTACCCGCTAAGGTCGTCATGCCGCGCCAAACGGCATCCGGACCATTACCACCCAGCAGTGATGGGTCGATCATTGACACACTCAATAATGCAATCGGTCCACCAATGACAATCCCAAGAGTACCGGTTAAAAACATAATAACTGCTTTAGGACCTAAACTCAGAATGGCTTTTAAATCGACACTTAAAATCAATAAAACCAAACAGGCTGGCAATAAATAGCGTGACGCAACAAAATACAGTTGTGATGTATGACCATCAATCACGCCAAATGTGTTTAATAATGAGGGTAAGAAATAGCACAGTAGTAATGCAGGTATGTATTTATAGAATTTTTGCCAAAAAGGATGAGTTGATGAACTAGTGTAAAAAACAAAACCTAGAATAACGGCGAGTATACCCAGTGCGGTGGCATCATTGCTCACCATTGCTGACGTTGTCATGCAGTGTTCTCCCTTACAAATACATTATATTTTTAGTTATTATTATTATTGCGAAATCAATTGTGATTCAATTCGCATGGTTTCACAGATAAGCGCTGCATAAACGAGCAACACCATCACTGCGAATAAAAACTGCTTTGAGTTAACCCAAAGCAGCCTAAGCAGCAAGTACTATCAAATGATTAATGATAAACCTGCGTATGTTGACTAAGTTCCTTTAATTGAATCTTAACCAATTCAATCACCGGATCATGCGGACTCAAATCAATGAAGTGCTGTAAATCAGACATGGCCACTTTAATACAACCTAATTGCTGGGCAATAAAAGCTCGCTCGCGATTAAGGTGCACATCGTCAGGGTGCCATTGTAATAATAAATTACAGCATTCCATTGCCTGTTCATATTTATGACTGACAATACAACCCGCTTTTAGCTCATGTAACATGCGACTAATTAGCCGTTTTAGTGTAGCTGTTTTTAGATGGCTGGGCTTTAATTTAGCTGCATTACCCAGCTCACCACGCACTAATGCATGCATCTGATGACGACTAAGCTCTTTACCTGTAAGTGGGTCATGGTATCTAACAACATCATTTATCTGGCTTTTTAGTACCGTATTACCGGGTAATAAAATCGCCTCGAGTGTTATGTCGAGTTGCTTGGCCAATAAAATTAACAATGTTGATAGCGTGGTGCTGTTACCTTGACGCTTTAACACGCAATAACTTAAATCTGCTGCCTCGACACTAAAATAGTCGTCTCGAACACAAAAACCGAGATCATTGTAAAACCAATTAAACAGACCATCAAGCCGTGCTTGCTGGTCAACAACATAGTGACTCAATACTGAACCGGCCATTTCATACCACGCCCACATAGCAGATTTGGATGTTGAAAAGCCAAGGTGTTCAGATAGTTCAAATGCAGTTTCGGGGATCGAAACTGCATCATTAAGAAGATATTTTGCCATTAAAACCAATTAACCCATTAAGACGACTTGTTTAAAATAAGCCAGTTTGGCCGCTAACACTACCCAACCAATTGCGCCGATAAAAGCAAAAAACTTAAACAGCTTATTACGGTTAGATTTTAGTGCCATGACACCTAAAGCAATGTATGCCACCACACAGATTATTTTTTCGGTCATCCATGGATCGACAAAAGGATACTGTTTGATCATAAAGCAAAGGGTAAAGCCTGACAGTAGTAAAAAAGTATCAACAACATGTGGCGCCACTTTCACAAACTTTTTGTCCATAATAGGAGACTGACGTAAATGTAAAACAAAACGCACGATAAAAAAGGTCACACTTGTGGCAACTAACAGCATGTGAGTATGCTTTACCGCTGGATATAAACTGTAAAATGTTTCCATTGATGAAGTCTCATTGAGAAGGTAAAAGTAAAAGGCGGCTAGTGTACGCTATCAATCAGCCGTGTACCAATATCACGATTGTTGATATTTATTTGTTGTTTATATCTTTAGAGGGGGAAACGCCTATTGATTGCAGGAATATTAATCACCCCATTGCCCTAGCGTGCAGCGATCATTACTGCCAAAGTCACGCACCGTAGCAACATTTTTATAGCCTAGTTCGATGAGCTTTTTACGCACTTTGATTGCTTGCTCATAACCATGTTCAAGCAATAAATAACCCCCGGGAAGTAAATGCTCACGCGCTTGAGCGGCAATGTAAAACAGATCAGCATAACCTTCATTTCCTGCGGTTAGCGCACTTTGTGGCTCAAAGCGAACATCCCCTAAATGAAGATGCTCATCGGCTTCATCGATATAAGGCGGGTTAGACACAATCAAATCAAAATCACGCTGCTCAACCGCAGAAAACCAGTCTGACTGGATAATTTCCACATCGAGTAAATTAAGATTGCCGCGATTAGCTTTGGCAAGCTCGACAGCGTCAAGAACATTATCAATAGCAGTAATGCGCCATTTAGGTCGCTCCGATGCTAAAGACAATGCTATAGCCCCTGTTCCTGTGCCTAAATCCAATACTTTAGCATTGTGACGCACTGATAAGTTCAGTGCTGTTTCAACTAAAATCTCGGTATCAGGTCTTGGAATAAGGGTCGAGTCATCAACAATAAAGGGTAATGACCAAAACTCTCGCTCACCAATGATATGCGCAACCGGCGTCCCCTTTTGACGCTTATCAATCATCTGGCTATAGGCTTTAAATTGATCACTAGTAAGCTGCCGCTCAGGCCAAGTATATAAAAAACTACGATTTTTATTCAAACAATGCAATAGCAGTGCTTCTGCATCTATATGGGCAGATTCAGAGGTTGCGGCTAATTGTGAATAAGCCCATTGTAGAACTTCTGCAATTGTTGAATACGAAGACTGAGTCAAGAGCACTCCTTAATCGTCAGCTAACGCTGCAAGCATATCTGCTTGATGTTCTTGCATAATAGGCTCTAGCAAGACATCTAAATCGCCTTCCATAACTTCATTCAAGCGATATAGCGTTAAGTTGATTCGATGATCACTTACGCGACCCTGTGGGTAATTATACGTTCTAATACGTTGAGAACGATCACCACTGGCCACTAAACTACGACGTGTTGTTTCTTCAGCGCTGCGTCTTTTTTCATCTTCAACAGCTTGAATACGCGCGGCCAATACACTCATCGCTTGGGCACGGTTTTTATGCTGTGAACGTTGATCCTGACACTCAACAATAATGCCAGATGGAATATGAGTAATACGAATAGCAGAATCGGTTTTGTTAACATGCTGACCACCCGCACCAGACGCGCGGAATGTATCGACTTTTAAATCAGCAGCATTAATCAACACAGCTTCGGCTTCGGGCACTTCATGCAATACCACTACAGTACAAGCAGAGGTATGCACACGACCTTGAGATTCGGTTTCTGGCACACGTTGAACACGGTGTCCACCGGACTCAAACTTTAGCTTACCGTAAGCACCGTCACCACTGACTTTAACAATAATTTCTTTGAAGCCGCCATGTTCACCTTCATTAACGCTCATGATTTCCATTTGCCAGCGGTTGGCTTCACAATAACGTGAATACATGCGGTACAAATCACCGGAAAAAATAGCCGCTTCATCACCACCTGCACCCGCGCGAATTTCAAGAAACGCATTGGTGTCATCGTTTGGATCGGTGGGCAAGAGTAATACTTGTAATTCATCTTCAAGCTTTTCTAACGCTTGCTTTGTTTGTTTATACTCATCTTGGCCCATTTCGCGCATTTCAGGATCGTCTTCTTCAAGCATCTCTTTGGCGTAGTCGAAATCTTTTTGGGCTTGTTGGAATGCAGTAAACTCTTTTACCACATCTTCAAGTTGAGCATATTCTTTGGATAATGCACGAAAGCGGTCTTGATCGGCTATCACGCTAGCATCACTGAGTAACGCCAATACTTCTTCATTACGCTCTAGCAAGCCTTCAAGCTTGCGGATAACGGATTCTTTCATTTAGCTCGCTAACCTTAGTTTTTATCTAAACCAAGCGCAGTTCTTAATTGGCCTAACGTATTCAAATCACCTTGACGGCTTGCTGATGTGAGCGCTTGTGTAGGTGAGTGTATCAAACGATTAGTTAGCCTATTAGCTAACTCTAGTATCACTTGTTCACTATCACTGCCTTGAGACAATTTATTCAGGGCACGCTCAACTAATTCATCTTTAATCGCCAAGCTCTGGCTGCGATATTCGCGAATACTGTTGACTGACTCTAAAGACTTAATCCACTCCATGAACAAGTGTGATTGATCTTCAGTAATTAATTCTGCTTGCTCGGCGGCTTCTTTACGTGAAGCCATGTTCTGTTCAATTATGCTATGCAGATCGTCTACAGTATAAAGGAATGCGTCGTCTAACTCACCGACTTCGGCTTCAATATCTCTTGGAACTGCAATATCCACCAACAACATAGGTTGATGACGACGCTGTTTTAGCGCTTTTTCGACCATGCCTTTACCTAAAATAGGCAAAGGACTGGCGGTAGAGGATATCACGATATCGGCTTTAGCGAGAAAGTCTGGAATTTGTTCTAAGGTAATTGCTGTTGCATTAAACTCTTCACACATGGCTTGGGCACGTTGGAGAGTGCGATTCGCCACCACCATAGAAGCGACACCGTTATCTTTAAGGTGCTTGGCAACTAACTCAATGGTTTCTCCTGCACCAATGAGTAACACCTTAGTGGTGCTCAATGATGAGAAAATATGTTTCGCCATGCTGACTGCCGCAAAAGCAACAGAGACGGCTGCGGCACCGATTTCAGTTTCAGTGCGCACTTTTTTAGCCACAGAAAAGGTATTTTGAAACAAACGGTCAATCGTTAACGCTATGGTGCCAGCTTCTTTAGCTTTCACAAACGCTTGTTTGACCTGTCCCAAAATTTGCGGTTCACCTAACACCAGAGAATCTAAACCCGATGCCACTCGCATTAAATGCTTGACGGCAACTTGTTCTTCATAGGCGTAGATACACGGCATTAAATCACTATGGTCTAAATTATGGTAATCCTCTAACCATTCAATAATGTCTTCCTTATTGGCATTATTGCAATACAGCTCAGTTCGGTTACAGGTAGACACAATAACGGCCTCACCCGTGCGGGTGCGACTGGCCAAGCTTTTCATTGCGTCATGAATGCGGTCTGGAGAGAAAGCGACTTTTTCACGCAAATCTACCGTGGCGGTTTTATGGTTTATCCCGATTATTACTAGGCTCATTTGACAGTATCAAGTTCTTTTCGGTGACGTTAATTAGTCTATTCTACTGAATTGAACCAACTAAAAACACAATTGGGTTAACAAAACCGAATAAATGTCTAAATTTTTATTTTTTATTCACCTAAGTATTATGTAAACCAGTACATTAATATCACATTAATTTTGTAAAAAGCATTTTTACATAATGGCTTAAGCCCAGTATCATAAGATAATCTTAAACCACTGTTAGGCAATCCATTGCGTTTATCTGCCTCTTTATTTCATATAGCTTTCATTACCGCGGTGCTTTTATTAGCCGGTTGTAGTGTCACCCCATCTGACGATTTTATCCCGATAACGGTGAAAAACGCAGCTCAAGCTAAAGCATGGGAACTTCAAGGTAAAATTGCCGTTAAGACATCTGAAGACAAATTCAGCACCAATATATACTGGTTACATCAACCGGCAGCCAATGATTTACGGTTAACAACTGTATTAGGCACAACGGTATTATCCCTTAAGACGGATCAGGGGATGGCGACACTTGAAGTTGACGGCAAAATATATCGTGACAGTAATGCACAAGATTTACTGAAAGCGATTAGCGGATGGTCAATCCCCCTAGAAAGCCTTCCGTTATGGATCACCGGCCAAATTGGCAATAATGATAACATTGTCAGCTATAATCCTGATGGCACAATTAAACAATTAATCAGTCACGATCCCCAAGCAAATTGGTCGGTCAGTTTTCTCAGTTGGCACCATCAAAGTGGCGCATTAGTGCCTAAGCTGTTAAAAATTGAACGTGAAAATGTACAAATTAAGATTCAAAGTAATCAATGGACAGCGGTAGCAGCCAGAACAAAATAAGCGTTTAATCCTTAATGTTACGCGGGTTATTAAACAAGGTAGTGAAACGAACATGACATCCACGAGCTCACACAAATCAGCATCAATAAGTTGGCCTGCTCCCGCAAAATTGAATTTATTTTTACATGTTACTGGCCAGCGAGCCGATGGCTATCACGAATTACAAACTCTGTTTCAATTTATTGACCATTGTGACTATCTTGATTTTCATATTACCGACACACCTGATTTGGTTCTACATTCAAATATTAGCGATTCTGTTGCTGACAGCGATAACTTAATTCTTAAAGCCGCAAAATCACTCCAGAGATACGCCCAATATGAAGGCGGCGCACATATCTGGTTAGACAAATTATTACCTATGGGTGGCGGTCTAGGGGGCGGTTCATCTGATGCTGCAACCACATTAGTGGCCCTAAATGCCTTATGGAAAACCAATTTATCACCCAGTAAACTGGCTGAAATAGGCTTAACGCTTGGTGCGGATGTCCCTGTTTTTATTAATGGTTTATCTGCGTTTGCCGAGGGCGTAGGAGAAAAGTTGATCACAGTAGAACCAACAGAGTCGTGGTACTTAGTCATTGTGCCGGATGTGCATGTGTCAACCAAGGATATCTTCCAAGATCCTGATTTGCCCCGCAACACCCCGAAAGTTGATATAAACACCTTAATGACTCGAAAATGGACCAATGACTGTCAGAAACTGGTCACAACTAGGCACCCTCAAGTTGCCAATGCCTTAAGCTGGCTGGTAGAATATGCGCCGTCGAGAATGACCGGAACAGGCGCATGCGTGTTCGGGGAATTTACACATTCGCAACAAGCCCTTGACGCTTTAGCCGAATTACCGGCTGATATGCGAGGGTTTGTCGCAAAAGGGATGAATAAGTCGCCATTACAAATACGGCTTGAGCAACTCTGAAAACATAATATCTTCTGGGTCAGTTTTGAGTGACAACACATAAAATTGATCTAGCCTTTAATTGTAAAGCAAACACCTGAGGTTCATAAAGTGCCCGACATCAAGCTCTTTGCTGGTAACGCTACCCCAAATCTAGCCGCTAAGATTGCCGACCGTTTATTTTGCAAACTTGGCGACGCCGTTGTAGGCCGTTTCAGCGACGGTGAAATCAGTGTTCAAATAAACGAGAATGTACGTGGTGCGGATGTGTTCATTATCCAATCTACTTGCGCACCCACGAACGATAATCTCATGGAGCTTATTGTCATGGTTGACGCATTACGTCGTGCATCAGCGGGTCGTATTACTGCCGTTATTCCTTACTTCGGATATGCTCGTCAAGACCGCCGTGTGCGCAGTGCACGTGTGCCTATTACAGCGAAAGTGGTTGCAGATTTCTTGTCAAGCGTGGGTGTTGACCGCGTA
Organism: Shewanella sp. S1-49-MNA-CIBAN-0167; assembly: GCF_040310145.1. Lineage (NCBI taxonomy): Bacteria > Pseudomonadati > Pseudomonadota > Gammaproteobacteria > Alteromonadales > Shewanellaceae > Shewanella > Shewanella sp. S1-49-MNA-CIBAN-0167. Next base: position 66,070 of record NZ_JBEOPO010000010.1, read on the forward strand.
TTGACTTGTGACTTACACGCTGAGCAAATTCAAGGTTTCTTTGATGTCCCTGTTGATAACGTATTCGGTAGCCCTGTGTTACTTGAAGACATGCTCGCCAGGAAATTTGAAAACCCTGTTGTTGTATCTCCTGATATTGGCGGTGTAGTTCGCGCTCGTGCAGTTGCTAAGCTATTAGATGATACTGATCTTGCAATTATCGATAAGCGTCGCCCACAGGCAAACGTGGCTCAGGTAATGCACATCATTGGTGATGTTCAAGGCCGTGATTGCATTATTGTTGATGACATGATCGACACTGGCGGCACCTTATGTAAGGCTGCAGAAGCATTAAAAGAACATGGCGCTAACCGCGTGTTCGCTTATGCTACTCACCCTGTATTCTCAGGTAATGCGGCTGAAAATATTACTAATTCTGTTATCGATGAAGTTATCGTCACAGACACTGTGCCATTAAGCCCTGAAATGATGAAAGTGGCTAAAGTGACTCAGCTGACCATGTCTGCAGTATTAGCCGAAGCGATCCGTCGTGTTAGTAACGAAGAGTCAATTTCTGCGATGTTTCGCCACTAATCTTTATTCGATTAGGCTTAACGCTGACATAAAAAACGCACTCAATTGAGTGCGTTTTTGTTTGTTGGTTGGTGCTCAACCGGCATTACGAGACATTAACCATTATTGAATGACTGATATCCGGCAATTACCCGTAAAACCATGCCGTAAGGTTCAAACGATCAATTCAACGTGCATTGATTGGCTTGTCATTAGGGCTTAGCCCTTTTAATCAATGCACCGTCCACGAGCTCTCTCATATCGGCCTTAGACCAACAATGAGTTCCATTAAGCGGTCATTTCTTGTCTGAAAGCAAACGACTGCCGTTTATCTAACTGATGCACTGAATGTGTTGCATAAAATGCTTGCTGAGTCTGTAAAAAGCATTGCCCGCAGCGATGCCAGTACCATAACCATGACGTAAATCGATATCTGTACTGGCTAACAATTTGCTTTAAAGATTGTCATCAGCAAAATTTGAATGACCTCGACATCTTCAGGTGGGTTAGCGATAAAAGCGAGCTCTTGTTCATGCGGAACCAAGTAATCAATTGTTTTGGGACAGTCCCCTGACACACCAATCCATGATTTGAGCTTATGTACCCAAGCAGATTGTGCATGAAAATGGGCATTAACCGTGCGAATAACCACAATTTTACGAGCGTCGCGGCGATACGCTTCTCTCACGGGTAATGGCGCAGCCAACCCACCATCAAGATAGAAGTCCCTTGAGGGTTCAAGAACAGTAAGTAAAATAGATAACGGATAGAATCAATCGTGTTGATAGGAAAATACTCTTGATAAATTTTACCTACTGTATTAATTATCGACTCATTTTGCGGGAGTTCACAGCAGGCTAAAGTTTGATTCTGCATTGATCTGCACCCAACTCTGAAGGCTTCAATTGGGGTTAACGTGATTGGTATCTAAAAAAATCCAACAAAAAGCCCGTCTTAATAGACGGGCTTTTCAGAATTTGGCTGGGGTACCAGGATTCGAACCTGGGAATGCTGAGATCAAAACCCAGTGCCTTACCGCTTGGCGATACCCCAATAACAACTATTTATTTTAAAGCAGAGAAACCATTTAATTTAACTAAAATTTGATGGTACGGAAAGAGAGACTTGAACTCTCACACCTCGCGGCACCAGAACCTAAATCTGGCGTGTCTACCAATTCCACCATTCCCGCATCAAATTTTAACTTACAGTATACTCTTTTTATTTCAGAGTAAACTTTGGCTTTACCAGCTAGCGCAAATAATACTCACTCTACCTAATAAATATGGTAGCAATGGCGGGACTTGAACCTGCGACCCCAGCATTATGAGTGCTGTGCTCTAACCAGCTGAGCTACATTGCCAAAGATGGCTGGGATACAAGGATTCGAACCTTGGAATGCTGAGATCAAAACCCAGTGCCTTACCGCTTGGCGATATCCCAATTAAGCTTTTTGAAACATTAGCCTGAGCCAACGTCTCGAATAAATGGTGCGGGAAGAGAGACTTGAACTCTCACACCTTGCGGCACCAGAACCTAAATCTGGCGTGTCTACCAATTTCACCATTCCCGCACAACACTCTAGTTTAACATCTTGAGTAGATGGGTAAGAAATAGATGGTAGCAATAGCGGGACTTGAACCTGCGACCCCAGCATTATGAGTGCTGTGCTCTAACCAGCTGAGCTATATTGCCACTATTTCTTGCAATCCCTCTTGGCGAGGAACGGGGCGTATTATGCTTATTCAGCTTATCTAGGTCAACTGGTTTTTTTCGCTATTTTCATCAATTCGTCTTGTTCGGCTATAACTTCACCAAACTGAATGCCGAATCGACAAAATAAACCCTATTAACTTAGCGTAAACACCTTTACGCCCCTTTTAAATTTCAAATTAACGTAAATGACGCTTATACGTTAAATAAGAAATGCATCACATCGCCATCTTTAACAATGTACGTTTTACCTTCTACACGTAATTTACCCGCATCTTTGGCGCCAGCTTCACCTTTGTAGGTAATAAAATCTTCATACGCCATAACCTGTGCACGAATAAAGCCACGTTCAAAATCGGTGTGGATTACGCCAGCAGCTTGTGGTGCTGATGCACCAATAGGTACTGTCCATGCACGCACTTCTTTAACACCGGCAGTAAAGTAAGTTTGCAGATTTAATAACTCATAACCAGCACGGATCACGCGATCTAAACCTGACTCTTCTAAACCTAAATCAGCCATGAACTCGTCACGGTCATCGGCTTCCATCTCAGCCAGTTCTGACTCAATCGCGGCACAAACAGGCACAACGATTGCATTTTCGGTTGCCGCAATGGCAAGCACAACATCAAGATGAGGGTTATTTTCAAATCCATCGTCAGCAACGTTAGCAATGTACATGGTTGGTTTTAGGGTTAAGAAGTTTAGATACGCTACTGCGGCTAATTCTTCTTTGGTTAACGCTAATGAACGTAACATTTTGGCTTCGTCTAATACTGGACGCATTTTTTCAAGCACACTGATTTCAAATTTTGCATCACCATCGCCGCCTTTAGCGCGTTTGGCTTGACGAAAAATAGCGCGCTCACATGCGTCTAAATCCGCTAGGGCTAGCTCAGTGTTAATCACTTCAATATCGCCAGCAGGATCAATTTTGTTCGCTACGTGGACAATATTCGGATCTTCAAAACAACGCACAACATGACCAATTGCGTCGGTTTCACGAATATTGGCTAAAAATTTATTGCCTAAACCTTCACCTTTCGATGCGCCAGCCACTAAACCAGCGATATCGACAAATTCCATAGTAGTCGGTAACACGCGTTGAGGTTTGACAATGGCTGCTAACGCATCAAGACGAGAGTCTGGTACAGGTACCACTCCGGTATTTGGCTCAATGGTACAAAACGGAAAGTTTGCCGCTTCAATACCTGCTTGTGTTAGCGCATTAAACAACGTTGACTTACCTACGTTTGGCAGACCAACAATGCCGCATTTAAAACCCATATGCTTACCTTTATATATGTAGAGTTATCCTATTGGATAATGATGTCGAAAGGGTGTTAAAACAAAACTCGCGTAGCTTATTCTGCTTTGAACGTATGTAATCTGTGCATGGCTTTCGCCATGTCTTGTTTAAATAAAATCTCGGTTGAACGAACCGCTTCATCGATCGCAGCGATTATCCGTTCTTGTTCTAACGCTGGGGCTCTTCCCAGTACGTAGCCGCTAACTTTATTTTTATCACCAGGATGGCCAATACCAATGCGCAAGCGATGAAAATTCTTGTCGTTGCCTAAGCTGGCGATAATGTCTTTTAGACCATTATGTCCCCCATGACCACCACCCAATTTAAATTTAGCCACGCCAGGGTCCATGTCAAGCTCATCATGGGCAACCAAGATTTCTTCAGGCAGGATCCGAAAAAAATTAGCTAAGGCAGCAACCGACTTACCGCTTAAATTCATGAAAGTTGTTGGGATCAGTAAACGCACATCTCTTCCATGCAATGTTACGCGGGCAGTGACGCCAAAATATTTACTGTCTACAACCAATGATACGTTGCATAGACGAGCCAGTTCTTGCACATACCATGCACCAGCATTATGGCGAGTTTGTGCGTATTCAGCACCGGGGTTTGCCAACCCAACAATCAGTTTAATGTTACTCATCCCAACCTAGTCAGTTTATCAGCGAACAATGTCGCTAAATGCCTTTCATGGCGTACATCAAAATACACATGATGCAAAACGCGGCATTTTATACCAATTTCACTCATAATGTAATCACTCAGAGCCACTCAAACTTTACCGTTCACCACGTCTTATTCAAGTAATGCTTATTCCATTACTTCAACGAGGCCACAAACCACACATTGAGCCGATAGAATATCTAATTAAGTCCAAGGGCGTACTTTAATACTTTACGCTTTAGCGGTGAGTCGATGTTTGCCAATTTTAATGCGCCATTGCGCAGTAATTTTAACGGCAGTAAATCGTTACTAAACCCCGCATAAAAGGCATCCATTGCGGTCATCATTAATTGATTATCGTAATAACGCGCTTGCTGATATCGCTTTAGCACGCGCCTGTCCCACCATGTTTCACCACTGCCAATGGCATTAGCGACTTGGGCCACCAGCACATCGACATCTTTAAAACCAATATTAACCCCTTGGCCAGCTAATGGATTAATCGTGTGGGCCGCGTCACCAACAATAACGAGATTATCTTGATAGTACTGCTGTGCGTGGCGGCGGGTTAACGGAAAGCTGCCACGATTATCAACCGTAAAATGAGGGTCTAATCGCGACGGAAAATGCTGGCGGATCTGCTCTGCCAGTTGCACATTATTCAGTTGAGATAATTGTTTAATTCGGTTGGCATCGTCATACCAGACTAATGAAGCGTGATTCCCCGGAAGCGGCAATAAGCTTCTTGGCCCGACAGGAGTAAACTGCTGCCAGGTGACGGATTGCTGAGGCGTTTGAGTGCTAATATTAATTAACATCGCCGATTGAGCATAATCCCAACCTGTCACACCAATACCGGCCCATTGGCGCACTTGCGAATGAGCCCCATCTGCGCCGATCAGTAATGTTGACGAGAGTGTAGCGCCATTATCAAGCTGAATACTCACTTGATGACGATCATTTGAGCGAGAGAATTGGGTCACGTTTCGCGGACACAACAAGGTGACATTGTCCATTTGCTCGATTTGTTGCCATAAACTCAGTTGGATCAATCGGTTTTCAAAAAAATAGCCTAAGTGCGATTGACCAACTTGCTCGGCGCTAAATGCAGTAAGGCAGCCATCTAGTTCCCATGTTTCTAAGCCAGTATAAGGTGCATGGCGCATGGTCAATAAGCTATCCATCACGCCCAAACGTGTTAATAACTGCTCAGACGCCACACTAATAGCCGATATACGAACATCCAAAGGTTGTTCTGGATCATAAGGTTGCGGTTGGCGAGACTCAATCACCGCGACACGAAGCCCTAACTGACCTAAGCCAATCGCGGCAGCCGCACCGACCATTCCGCCACCAACAACGACAACATCATAATCAATCGCGTTATCCGAGGTATTCGTTGAAGTGAGTGAAGCATCTTGCATTGTGTTTACATCCATAATCGTGAGATGACTTTAAGCCCAACAGGGCAATGAACGAGACGGCAACATGTGTATAGACATGCCTAGAATAGCAAAAGTGTGAATAAATGTTGCTATAACGCCGGTTCACTACATTCGCTTACATGTATAAAAATTAACCAGCAAACTATTCTCTATACTGAGACTGTCTCATTAATGGATCCACTTTATTTAACCAAGAGAGGACATCATGAACAGTCACCATCATCAACCTTTACACTACCTACCTGTACGCCATTACATTCGTTGTGGTGTGGTTGTTACAATACTAACTTGCACACTGGCATTATCCGCCCACGTGTCGGCCAATAGTCAAAAAAACCAACCAGTAATACCTGCAACCAATATGGCCGCGACCAATATCAGCCCTATTGAAACGATTACTGTGATATACCGTAGTATGTTTGATTATGCCCTATATGAACAAACCACGGAAATGTTGCTGAGTTTCAATCGTGACTTAAGCCAGAGTAACGCGGTCAATGCTCAACAGCAAAGTCGTCAAATGGCTGCTGAATTTGGTGTTTACTCGCCTCAATCAATCACGTTTAATTCAAACGATAAGTCATTACTATCTCCATGGCCATTACAAAGTTTTTATTCAAATGAGTGAAACTTGCACTAGTGCTGGCCAGACAGCCTGACAAAAGGTAAAATGTCGCGCTATTTTTTAACTTTGGTTTACCGGCGAGCACTGATGAGTAAAAAACTTCATATAAAAACCTGGGGCTGTCAGATGAATGAGTACGACTCATCAAAGATGGCTGATTTATTAGACGATTATCAAGGGTATACCTTGACAGACGACGCAAGCGAAGCAGATGTACTGCTGCTAAATACTTGCTCTATTCGTGAGAAAGCACAGGAGAAGGTGTTCCATCAGCTAGGGCGTTGGAAATCTTTAAAAGATAAAAATCCTAATTTAATTATTGGGGTCGGTGGTTGTGTTGCCTCACAAGAAGGTAAGGCAATTAAAGATCGCGCCCAATGTGTAGACATTATTTTTGGTCCGCAAACTCTGCATCGCTTACCTGAGATGATCGAACAAATTCAACGTGGCGAAAAAGCCGTGATTGATATCAGTTTCCCAGAAATTGAGAAGTTCGATCGTCTTCCCGAGCCTCGCGCTGATGGTCCAACGGCATTCGTATCCATTATGGAAGGTTGCAGTAAGTACTGCTCTTTCTGCGTGGTGCCTTATACCCGTGGTGAAGAAGTCAGCCGTCCATTGGATGACGTTATTCTCGAAGTGGCTCAATTAGCCGCCCAAGGCGTTCGTGAAGTCAACTTGCTTGGCCAAAACGTTAACGCGTATCGCGGGATAACCCACGATGATGAAATCTGCACCTTTGCGGAATTGTTGCGCTTAGTCGCCTCGATTGATGGTATAGACCGTCTGCGTTTTACCACCAGCCACCCAATTGAGTTTACCCAAGACATTATCGATGTGTATGAAGACACACCTGAATTGGTGAGCTTCCTGCATTTACCGGTGCAATCGGGTTCAGACCGTATTTTGACCCAAATGAAACGCGGTCACATGGCCATTGAATATAAGTCGATTATTCGTCGTCTGCGTAAAGCGCGTCCTGATATTCAAATCAGCTCAGACTTTATTATTGGTTTCCCAGGTGAATCTCAACAAGATTTCGCTGATACCATGAAACTGATTGAAGATGTCGCCTTTGACCACAGCTTTAGCTTTATCTACAGTGCACGTCCAGGAACACCTGCAGCAGATTTGCCTGACAATGTTAGCGATGAAGAAAAGAAGCAGCGTTTAGCGATTTTACAAGAACGTATTACCCAGCAAGCGATGCGTTATAGCCGTCATATGCTAGGCACTGTTCAACGTATTTTAGTCGAAGGTCCTTCGGTAAAGAATCCAATGGAGCTTCGTGGTCGTACTGAAAACAGTCGTGTGGTTAACTTTGAAGCTGCCCACACTCATATCGGCAGTTTTGTTGATGTGAAAATTGTTGATGTTTATACCAACTCATTGCGCGGAGAATTTGTCCGAGGTGAAGATGAGATGGATTTACGTCGCAGTTTACATCCGTCTGATATTATGGCTAAACACAAGCAAGATGACGCATTGGGTGTTGCTCACTTTAAGCCGTAATTGATGTTTGTTGCTTAAGCATTACTAAAGGCGGCTTGTCCGCCTTTAATTTTGCCTAAAATGAGTCATATTATGGTAATTCAATACAGAGACTCGTAAACTGTTATTATTGTAATATGGCATGTTTAAGCACTTATTCTTTGCCCTTGACCAAAATCTGGAGCCTTATTTGACCACTAAAGCCACCACCATGAACGTGTATCTAGAACCGTCAGACACTCGCCGTTTAGCCTCATTATGTGGCCCAGTTGATGACAACATCAAACAACTCGAACGCCGATTAGGTGTTGAGATTATCCATAAAAATAATCAATTCACTATTATTGGTCTGCCACGTAACGTGCTCAATGCCAATAACTTGTTGCGTCAGTTATACATTGAAACCCAAACCGTAAAAGGCAGCACGCCTGATTTAGAACCTGAAATCGTTCATCTCGCCATTCAAGAAGCCATTCACCTTGAAGCTGAACAAGACAATGACGACAGTAGCATCCATATAAAAACCAAACGTGGCGTGATTAAACCTCGTACACCCAATCAAAGTGTGTACATGCATAACATTACCCGTCACGACATCAGTTTTGGGATTGGCCCTGCCGGTACCGGTAAAACTTACCTTGCTGTAGCAGCAGCGGTTGATGCCTATGAACGTCAAGAAGTACGTCGTATTCTATTAACTCGCCCCGCGGTTGAAGCGGGTGAAAAGCTGGGTTTTTTACCGGGCGATTTAAGCCAAAAAGTCGACCCTTATTTACGCCCACTCTATGATGCCTTGTTTGAGATGATGGGGTTTGAAAAAGTCGAAAAACTGATTGAACGCGGGGTGATTGAAGTCGCACCACTGGCGTACATGCGCGGCCGTACACTCAATGACGCCTTTATTATTTTAGATGAAGCCCAAAACACCACCGTTGAGCAAATGAAAATGTTTTTAACCCGTATTGGGTTTAATTCTCGCGCGGTGATCACCGGGGATATTACCCAAATAGATTTGCCTCGTAGCCAAAAGTCAGGTCTGCGACACGCCATTGAAGTCCTCAGTGAAGTGTCCGAAATTAGCTTTAATTTCTTTATTGCCCAAGATGTGGTTCGCCATCCGGTAGTGGCTCGTATTGTTGAAGCCTATGAAGCTTTTGAGCAACAAGAACAAATTGAAAAAGCCGCAAAAGAACAAGCTTATCGCGAACGTGAGCAGAAACGTGTCCAACTGGAAAAAGAGGGACATACTCAATGAGCCAGCAAGGGATATCATTAGATCTCGACCTGCAAATTGCAGTTGATAACCCAAGGTTACCGACTCAAGCAGAGTTTGACACTTGGGTACGCACCGCGATGGGGCAAACGATGCCAGAAGTGGAACTCACCATTCGTATCGTTGAGGTTGCCGAGAGTCAGCAACTCAATTTAACCTATCGCGGTAAAGATAAGCCGACTAACGTGTTGTCATTTCCGTTTGAAGCGCCGCCTGAAGTTGAATTGCCGTTATTAGGTGACCTCGTTATCTGCGCGCAAGTGGTGGAACAAGAAGCAATTGAGCAAAATAAACCGCTAAACGCGCACTGGGCACACATGGTCATACACGGCTGCTTGCATTTGCTGGGTTATGACCATATTATCGACGAGGAAGCCGATGAGATGGAGTCATTAGAGACCCAACTTGTTGAAGGCTTAGGTTTTACAAATCCCTATAAGGAAGCATAAATAAACAAGCTATATCTGATAGATATCCCTGTTTAGGTAAATATTATGAGTGACGATATCCCCCCGAGTACAAACGCCCACAAGAGAAGCTGGTTCGATAAAATTAACCAATTATTTCAGGGCGAACCTCAAAATCGCGAAGATTTAGTTGACGTCATTGCAGGTGCAGAAATGCGTGACCTTATTACTGAAGATACTCGCGAAATGATTAAAGGTGTATTAGAGGTTTCCGACCTTCGTGTGCGCGACATCATGATCCCAAGAGCGCAAATTGTTACCATTCAAATAGACTCGACTGTCGATGAATTTTTAAAAATTGTCATCGATTCAGGCCACTCTCGCTTCCCTGTTGTTAATGAAGATAAAGATCATATTGAAGGCATTTTACTGGCTAAAGATTTGATCAAATACGGTTTTAAACAATCTGATGAATCTTTCACTCTTGCCCAGGTTATTCGACCTGCAGTGGTCGTTCCTGAAAGTAAAAGAGTCGATGTGCTACTCAAAGAATTCCGCTCACAACGTTATCACATGGCCATTGTTGTTGATGAATATGGCGGGGTATCAGGCTTAGTCACTATTGAAGATATTCTGGAAGAAATCGTCGGCGAAATTGAAGATGAATTCGACCACAATTCAGTTGAAGACACTGAAATTAAAAAGCTCAGTAATACTGTGTTTATGGTGAAAGCGCTCACTGAAATCGAAGACTTCAACGAAGCGTGTGGCACCGCGTTTAGTGATGAAGAGTTTGATACTGTGGGAGGTATGGTGTCCCATGCATTTGGTCACTTACCTGAACGTAATGAAAGCATTGTCATCAGCAATATTGAGTTCAAAGTCATTAATGCTGATAACCGCCGCTTGGTGCAACTTCGTGTTAAACTCCCAGACCCAAATATTAGTGAAGAACTCAACGACTAAATCGTGCTAAAAACTCAACCCTTATACTCTCCTTTGAGTATTGCCCGTCTGGTGATGGCATTTTTTGCTGGCGCCAGTACGGCATTATCGTTTGCGCCTTATGAAATGTGGGCCATATTTCCGTTGGCACTCAGTTTTGCCTTATGGCAAAGCCAAACCTTAACCGCTAAACAAAGTTTGTATTATTGGCTTAGTTTCGGTTTTGGCTGTTTTGCTATTGGTATTAGCTGGGTCCATGTCAGTATTGACACTTTTGGTGGCATGCCTATTGTTGTGTCGATAACTTTAATGGCTTTACTGGCACTTTATCTTGCCATTTATCCCGCCATTTGTGGATACTTGCTCAGTAAGTTATCCCGCACATCAAAACATACGTTAAACCCTTACATAACCTATCTTGGGCTATTCCCTGGATTATGGGTCCTCACCGAATGGTTACGAGGCTGGATACTCACGGGTTTTCCTTGGATTTGGGCTGGCTATAGCCAAACATTAGGACCTCTGAGCGAATTTGCCAGCTTTATTGGTGCGTTGGGACTGAGTTTTGTGGTGGCTTTAGTTGCTGGCTCACTGCTGCTATTAAGCCAAAAGCGGATAATACCGATACTGCTTATTTTACCTACGTTGGCACTGCTTGCATGGGTGGCACCACAAGTAAATCCAATTTCCACCTCTGGGAAATCAGTCAAAGTCGCCTTAGTGCAGGGTAATATTGCCCAAAGCATGAAGTGGGAACCCGATGCATTGTGGCCGACTATGCTTAAATACATGGATTTAACCCGTAGCCAGTTTGATGACGCCTCGAGTGTCGATATCATCATTTGGCCAGAAGCCGCTATTCCAGCGCCAGAAGCCATGGTGGAAGACTTTTTAATCAATGCCAATCAAGTCGCCAATATCAATAACACGGCGATAATTACCGGCATTATTAGCCACCAGCAAAAAGACTTTTATAACTCATTAATCGTTTTAGGTAATCATCATCTGAAGCAGCAGCAAAGTGCTGATTATGTCATTGATGGCAGCAATGAGTATAAAAAGCATCATTTATTGCCTATAGGTGAGTTTGTGCCGTTAGGTGATTTATTGCGCCCTATTGCACCGTTTTTTAATTTACCTATGTCATCATTCCAGCGAGGTGGCTACACTCAAGCTAATTTAACTGCGCTGGGTTACCATATTGCGCCTGCAATTTGCTACGAAATTGTCTTTCCAGAGCAAGTAAGAGCCAGTGTTACCGACGAAACCGATATGCTGCTCACGGTATCAAACGACGCTTGGTTTGGCGCCTCTAATGGGCCATTACAACACATGGAAATCGCCCAAATGCGCGCGATTGAAATGGGTAAACCGTTACTGAGGGCGACCAATAATGGCATTACTGCAGTGGTCGATCCGCACGGGCGAATTACCGATGCAATCCCTCAGTTTGAAACGGGTGTCTTAGTGACCAACGTTGCCCTTTATCAAGGTGAAACTTGGTTCAGAAAAATAGGTCAATTCCCCTTGCTGATACTGTGCAGCTTATTACTGTTATTGGGTGTAAGAAACTACTTACGTAAATAACGGGCAATTGATCCAACTCAAAAAAGACGCTTTCACAAGATTTAGCCTAATTGCATGGGGTGAGGTCATCATTGTCGTTATGTTAGCGATTGTCGCCGCGCCTACATTTATTAGGCTCAGTACCCATGCTCGACAAGGCAGATAATCTGGCGTGACGGCCAGTGTTAAAACCCGCAATTGTCTGCTATATGCCCGTTCAACATGACGCACTTACAAGTGCAAGGCAAACAAACCGCGATGAATTAATCGATATTGATATCGATATCGACAACGAGGGGGTACTTGAAACGCGGTTAAGACCGGGTGATGTAGATAACCCTGACATCGAACGATGGATTGTTGCTGAGAATAATTTTACCTTTCAATATCAATAAATTGCTGTTACTTGGATATAACCAAGATGATAATGTCCAAGTCAACAATGATAACGGCTACTTTTTATACCCTTGAGCCGCCAACGGTGCCACAACACCTCAATATCAAATTATATTAAGCTATTGCTAAAATAACGTCATTTTAAAGACCTTTTCTTGTTTAAAAATTGAACTACCTTTGAGTTTGCATCGTACTGCTTCTGATAAACAACTACAGGAGGTTATTATGCAATTATCTGAAATCAAGTTAGCCATATCCCAACAAGCTAAACACCCGACGATTATTAGCTATGCCGACTCCAATCATTACTTACTTGGTATTAAAGACGAAAATGGCAGTTTTCAAAGCGCCCGCAACAAAGCTGGCGTTTTACTCAGTCTTAACTCAATCAAACAAGCTGAAAACCTATTGAAACAACAAGGCATTAATTACGCCATAATAGAAATTCAAACGGCATATGATGAGATGGTAGGTATTAGTAGCGGTAGCCATTGCCGTTACCGAGTCGAATTTTAATCTCGAACCTCATTTGGGATAAGGGTATGGGAAAAAGTTAATCAAAAGCAGTCTGTTTCGAGTTAACTTTTTCCAGTCAAGCATATGAAAATTACGTATCACTGTGTATACAAGGCGAGTTTACCTAGCGATAGGGTGGATCTTGCAGGTTAAGCTACTTCGAGCTCGGGACAAAAGCGGTCCGATTACCGCTTTTTATCCAGAGTTGAGCTCAGTTACCCACTATGGCGTTAATGGCTCCCGTGAAAACTCATTATAATCACATTGTGGACAATCGGGGATGACCCCAGGGAAATCGATTTGCATTTGGTGACCACACTTATTACAGATCAATATACCTTGGTTAATGATTTCTCCAGACTTATAAACACCACGATGTTTAAAATCTTGTAATAGTTCATGCCATTCCACTTGACTACGATCGGTTATCTGGCTTAACCACTGCCATAATGTATTCTCAATCCCAATGACCATCGGGCTAAAACTCAAATTATCGGCATTTTCCTCATTTAAGAAGGCTGCAATGTCACGCTTTAAAAATTCTTCGACTAATTCTAACTCTTCTTCATCTGAATGAGATTTAAGTGCCAAGTACTCTTTCCCTTGGGTTACCGACTTAAACAAACTCTTAGCTGTCAATGAGTTATCTTGATCAAACGTGGCTTTCACCTGTTCGAATAGTGACTGATATAAGGCTAATAGTGCTGAACTTTTTCCACTCATAATTAATACTCCTTAATACGCACCTTTTTAATAGATCACTTCTGGTTTATTCTATGCAGTTATAAATCGCGCTGCTGAGCGTTAGATCAAACAATAGGCGGCATGGCCGGAAATAGATTGATGCAAGAACAATATAATCCCTCAGAAATTGAAGCCTTAGTGCAAAAGCACTGGCACGAACATAAAACCTTTGAAGTCACTGAAGATGAAAGCAAAGAGAAATTCTATTGTCTTTCAATGTTTCCGTATCCTTCAGGTCGTCTCCACATGGGCCACGTCCGTAACTACACCATAGGCGATGTTGTAGCACGATATCAACGTTTGCAAGGTAAAAATGTTTTGCAACCGATTGGTTGGGACTCATTTGGTCTGCCTGCAGAAAATGCCGCGATCAATAACAAGACCTCTCCTGCACCGTGGACATACGAAAATATCGACTATATGAAGAACCAACTTAAATTATTAGGTTTTGGTTATGATTGGAGTCGTGAAATCGCTACGTGTACCCCGGAGTACTATCGTTGGGAGCAATGGTTTTTCACTCAGTTGTTTGAAAAAGGCTTAGTGTATAAAAAAACCTCATCAGTAAACTGGTGTCCAAATGATGAAACCGTACTGGCAAATGAACAAGTGCAAGACGGTTGTTGTTGGCGTTGTGATACTGAAGTCATTCAGAAAGAAATTCCTCAGTGGTTTATTAAAATCACTGATTACGCTGAAGAACTGCTTAACGATCTCGACACGTTAGATGGCTGGCCTGAACAGGTTAAAGCCATGCAACGTAACTGGATTGGCCGCAGCGAAGGGATTGAAATGACCTTTGCCGTAGCTGACAGTAACGCCACCTTTGATATCTATACCACTCGTCCAGATACCTTAATGGGCGTGACCTACGTTGCTATTGCTGCGGGTCATCCGTTAGCGGAACAATCGGCGCTGAATAATCCTCAGTTAGCCGCATTTATAGAAGAATGCAAAAATGCTGATACCACTGAAGCGGCGATGGCTTCGATGGAGAAAAAAGGCGTAGCAACCGGTCTTCAGGCTATTCACCCTATTTCTGGTAAATTGGTCCCTATTTGGGTGGCTAACTTTGTATTAATGAATTATGGCACGGGCGCAGTAATGTCGGTCCCCGCTCATGATCAACGCGATTATGAATTTGCGCTTAAATACCAGCTCGCTATCGAAGCGGTGATCAAGCCTGTTGAAGGCGAATTGGACATCAGCAAAGAAGCCTATATTGAAAAAGGGGTGGTATTTAACTCAGGTGATGCTTTTCCTGAGCTAGACGGTTTAGATTTCAAAGCCGCCTTTGAAGCCATTGATACTAAATTAACCGCAGAAGGCAAAGGCAAACGTCAAGTCAACTACCGTTTACGCGATTGGGGTGTATCTCGTCAACGTTACTGGGGGGCACCGATCCCGATGGTGACCTTAGCAGACGGCACCGTTATCCCTACGCCAGAAGATCAACTACCGGTCATTCTGCCTGAAGATGTGGTGATGGACGGTATTCAAAGTCCGATCAAAGCTGATAAAGCTTGGGCAGAAACCACAGTCAATGGTCAGCCTGCAATGCGCGAAACAGATACCTTTGATACCTTTATGGAATCATCTTGGTATTACGCGCGTTACTGTAGTCCTCATGCCGATGAAATGTTAGATCCAGCCAAAGCTAACTACTGGTTACCGGTAGATCAATATATTGGTGGTATCGAACATGCTTGCATGCATTTATTGTATTTCCGCTTCTTCCATAAGTTGCTACGTGATGCTGGCTTAGTCAACAGTGATGAGCCCGCAAAACAATTACTGACTCAAGGCATGGTTTTAGCCGATGCTTACTACTACAACAACGAAAAAGGTGCCCGAGTGTGGGTATCACCTTTAGAAGTGACTGTGGTAGAAAAAGACGACAAAGGCCGCATTATCAAAGCTGTCGACAATCAAGGTCATGAACTGGTTTATACCGGCATGAGCAAGATGTCTAAGTCGAAGAATAACGGCATTGACCCACAAGTCATGGTCGAAAAATACGGTGCTGACACAGTCCGTTTATTCATGATGTTTGCCTCGCCACCAGAATTAACTCTAGAATGGCAAGAGTCTGGCGTTGAAGGCGCACATCGCTTCATCAAACGTTTCTGGAAATTGGCCAGCGATCATGTTGCCGCAGGTAAAACTGAAGCACTAGATGTCAGCAAATTAAATGCTAATCAAAAAGCATTGCGCCGTGAATTACATAAGACCATCGCCAAAGTCAGTGATGATATTGCGCGTCGTCAAATGTTTAACACTGCGGTTGCCTCGGTAATGGAGCTAATGAACCATTTACTCAAAGCATCGCAAGAAAGCGCTCAAGACCGTGCATTGCTTGCTGAAGCATTGTCTGCTGTAACGCGTTTGCTTTACCCTATCGTTCCGCATATGACGTTTACGTTATGGAATGAGTTAGGTAACGAAGGTGATATTGAAGACAGCCGTTGGCCAGAAGTCGATGAGTCAGCATTAGTCGAAGACAGCAAGCTCATTGTGGTTCAAGTTAACGGTAAAGTGCGTGCAAAAATTACTGTCGCTGCCGATGCATCGAAAGAAGATGTTGAAGCCTTAGGCATGAGTGATGAACATGTGCAAAAGCACACTGAAGGGTTAACGGTTCGTAAGGTAATTTACGTGCCTGGTAAACTATTAAGTATTGTGGCTAACTAGTGACAATATCAGCCCTGATATGAGGCGACAGAAACCTCCTATAGGGCTAAGTCATAACGCCTAGTATTGTCAGTGTCATAACTTACCGCGGGTGACACCGCGGTAAGTTATTTATGTAACCGATACCAATAAACAAGGATGCCTACCCTCACTATGCTAGCCAAAAAGATTTGCTTGGCAATAATGACATTGGTAATACTCACCAGTGCAGGTTGCGGCTTTACACTCCAACG
This sequence comes from Shewanella sp. S1-49-MNA-CIBAN-0167, assembly GCF_040310145.1. Lineage (NCBI taxonomy): Bacteria > Pseudomonadati > Pseudomonadota > Gammaproteobacteria > Alteromonadales > Shewanellaceae > Shewanella > Shewanella sp. S1-49-MNA-CIBAN-0167. The sequence continues at coordinate 82,639 of NZ_JBEOPO010000010.1, forward strand.
CAGTTATTCTATACCTGCAGAATTAGCCGAATTGCATTTAAGCAGCAGCGATGAATACAGTGAGTTAACTCGCTTAGTTCGTGACAGATTACGGATCAACCGTATTAGCCTTGTTGATGCAGCAGAAAAAACGCCTACGTTGCGACTTATCAATGACTCACTCGAACGCGCCACATTGTCACTTTATCCCACCGGGAATGTCGCAGAATATGAACTCATCTACTTAGTGCATTACTCTGTCACCTTACCTGAACAAGAACCACAAGAATTTGATACAGAAATCCGCCGCGACTATCAAGACGATCCTCGAACCGCATTGGCAAAAAGCCGCGAAATGGAGTTGTTAGTTAAAGAGATGCGCGTACAAGCAGCCGATTATATTATCCAAACTCTGGCGTTAATCGGGGCAGAGTAATGCGGGTTTATCCTGATCAACTCAAGCAACATCTCAAACAGCTACCCCAGTGTTTTTTACTGTTTGGTGATGACCCATGGCTAATCGAAAACAGTAAACAACTTATTCTTAACGCCGCTAAAAAACAAGGTTTTGAAGAACGGGTGCAATTAAGCCAAGAAACCGGCTTTAATTGGGGCGATTTGATCCAAGAATGGCAAGCAATGAGTTTATTTGCTAGCCGACGGATTATTGAGTTAACCCTGCCACAAGGTAAGCCAGGCATCGAAGGCGCAGCGGCATTTAAAACGCTTTTACAACATTCTAACCCAGATATGTTGTTGATTGTACAAGGACCTAAAGCCAGTGCAGAACAAACCAACAGCAAATGGTTTAAATCACTCGATGCCAAAGGTATATACTTACCCTGCACCACACCTGAAGGTAAGCAGTTTGAACGCTGGTTAGACAGCCGTATTACTCATTATGCTCTCACGGTTCATCATGATGCAAAAGCCATGTTGTTTAGCTTATTTGAAGGTAATTTACTGGCAGCCGAGCAAGCGATGCAATTGTTGCAACTGCTCAGCCCTAAGCAAAATATTACCCCAGAACAATTGAGTGAATATTTCGAAGACCAATCTCGTTTTAGTGTGTTTCAACTCTGTGATGCCATTTTAGGTAATCATCAAAAAAATGCCCAACACATGTTGGCTCAATTGAAGGCTGAAGGCACCGCTATGCCCATTTTAATGTGGGCTTTATTCAAAGAAATTAACCTACTGCTCACCTTAAAACTGGCGGTTCAGAATGGCGAACAACTCAGTAAACTGTGGGGACAACACCGAATTTGGGATAAGCGAAAACCGCTCTATCAGGCTGCAATAACGCGATTGGATTTAGACCATATCGAACATATGCTCGCTTTTGCCTCTACAATAGAATTAAATCTTAAACAAAAAGGGCTTGAAGATTGGATTGGTCTTAGCCATTTATGCATTTTATTCGATCCACGAGCACATAATCGTTTAGCCCATATTAAATTAACGGACTGAGATAAAAGGTAAGGACAGCGAATGCGTATCGGTATTTTGGGCGGCACGTTCGACCCCATCCATTTAGGACATATCAATCCTGCACTAGATGTTAAACAGCAACTTAATTTAGACCAGATTTGGTTAATGCCCAATCATATTTCACCCCTCAAAAATACCACCGTGGTGAGTAGTCATCATCGGCTTGAAATGGTGAAGTTAATTTGCCAGCAGTACCCTGAATTTGAACTATGCGATATCGAAATCAATCGCAATACACCGTCTTATAGTGCCACAACGCTCTCATTACTCAGGCAACAGCACCCCAAAGATGAATTCTTTTTCATTATGGGAATGGATTCATTCATTCAATTGCCACTGTGGTATCAATGGCAATCATTGTTTACCCTGTGCCATATTGCGCTGTGTCAACGCCCGGGTTGGGCAATGGACACTCAGAGCGAAATGACCAAACAATTATTATTAAGGCAGGCAGCGGCCAACTACCTCGACTCACCTTCCCATGCTACACATGGAAAAATATTTTGCATCAACAGCCAGTTAGTCGATATTTCCTCGACTGAAATACGCCAGCGGTTAGCTGAAAATATTGACATCAGCGCGGTATTACTGCAAACAACGACCGATTATATTCGTCAACATAAACTCTATCGTTAACACTACGATTAGCACTATTATTGATTCAACTGCTGACACTGTCGGTTAAATCATCCGCTAGCACAAAATTAATTCTATCTTTGTTTCGCTGCGCTTAATTGCGCATCAACAATGAATTTGAGTATAATACTCCGTTAATTTTTACTTATGAGGTACTTCGAGTGCAAGGCACCGAACTAAAAGATTTCGTTATCGACAAAATCGATGATTTAAAAGCAAAAAATATTACTGTTTTAGATGTATCTAAACGGTCAACCATCACCGACACCATGATTATCTGTACTGGTACGTCAAAAACACACGTTCGATCTATTGGTGAGCACGTTATCGTGTCAGCCAAAGACGCTGGCGTGCAACCTCTTGGGGTTGAAGGACGTGACAGCAGTGAATGGGTATTAGTTGATTTGGGCTCAGTTATTCTGCACGTGATGCAGGAACAAACTCGTGATTATTACGAGCTTGAAAAACTTTGGTCTGAACACAGCGCCTAATGAAGTTACAGCTTATTGCCGTTGGTAACAAAATGCCCGATTGGGTAACCCGAGGCTTCGAAGAATACCAACGCCGTTTCCCTAGAGATATGGCTTTGGAACTCATCGAAATCCCTGCGGGGAAGCGCGGAAAAAATGCCGATATCGCCCGAATTTTACATAAGGAAGGCGAATTAATGCTAGCGGCAGTAGCCAAAGGTAACCACATTGTCAGCTTAGATTTACCCGGTAAAAACTGGATAACACCAGAACTTGCCGAGCAAATGACAAAGTGGCAATTAGATGGTAGAGATGTCAGCTTACTTATTGGTGGTCCAGAAGGACTTTCACCTGCTTGCAAAGAGGTGGCCCACCAAAGCTGGTGTTTGTCTGCCCTAACCTTACCTCATCCTTTGGTTAGGGTTATTGTGGCAGAAAGCCTATACCGAGCTTGGAGCATCAATAACAATCATCCCTATCACAGAGAATAAATTCAGTCGCATGAATAACTAAGCTTATCGATAATGATTATCATGCAACTCTTTGTTTCATATTCATCAGCTGATACAGTGATCTTTTATCATCCATTCTTTCATTTGGTAACGACGGGGATAGCATAAGTGTCGCCAAAAAAGCGCATTACCATGCATGATCACGCCGCAGAGGCTGCGCTATTTAAACGCCGTGCATTATTTACTTTCATTTGCGTGTTATTGCTACTCTGTATACTATTTTCAAACCTTTATCAGCTTCAAATTGTCTCTTACAAAGACTATGAAACTCGTTCAAATGATAACCGTATCCGTGTGGTTCCGACCCCGCCTAGCCGAGGGTTAATTTATGACCGTAATGGCGTACTATTAGCGGAAAATCAACCTTACTATTCTTTAGAGCTTATTCCCGAAAAAGTCAGTGATATCACGGCAACCTTAGATGAGCTTAATAGCCTGATTGGACTCTCAGATGATGAGCGCGAAAACATCACTGAAACCCTAAAGTTTCATCGTCGTTTTAAGCCGTTAACCATCAAAAACAAATTAACTGACGAACAAGTAGCCATATTTAGTGTTAATCAATTTAAATTCCCCGGTATTTATGTTGAAGCAGGCTTAAAACGTCACTATCCCTATAATGAGTTAATGACTCATGTGTTGGGTTATGTCGGCAAAATTAATAGCCGAAATAAGTCGCAGCTTGAAAAAAGCGACCAATGGAAAAACTATGCGGCAACTAAAGACATTGGTAAGATCGGCATTGAAAAATTTTATGAAAGTTTACTTCACGGCATGCCAGGTCACCTCGAAGAAGAGGTTAATAATCGTGGCAGGGTGATCCGCACGCTCAACGTCACCCCCCCGACACCGGGGCAAGATATCTATCTCACACTAGACCTCAAACTACAGCAAAAAGCCATGGAGTTGTTAGCCGGTCGTAAAGGGTCCATTGTTGCAATAGACCCTAGGAATGGCGATATTTTAGCCATGTTCTCAAGTCCATCATATGACCCTAACCCATTTGTACATGGCATTACCTCTAAAGATTATAATGGGCTATTAAATGATAAATCACGTCCATTAATTAATCGTTCAACTCAGGGACAATATTCCCCAGCATCAACCATCAAGCCGCATGTGGCGTTACTCGGTTTAGAAGAGAAAATCATTAACGAACGCACTCGAATTTGGGACCCTGGCTATTGGCAAATGCCAGGTGTGGAGCGCAAATGGGGGGATTGGAAAAAATGGGGTCATGGCTGGGTAGATACCTACCATGCCATTGTCGACTCCTGTGATGTTTTCTTTTATGAGCTCGTCTATAAGGTTGGCATTGATAGAATGGCTATCTTTATGGACCGTTTTGGCTTTGGCAGAAGTACTGGTATTGATATTTTCGAAGAATCAAATGGCGTTATGCCCTCTCGAGACTGGAAAAGAATGCGTTACAATCAACCTTGGTATAACGGTGATACTATTTCGGTCGGTATTGGCCAAGGATATTGGACCACAACACCATTACAGCTTGCTAATGCCGTCACGATCATGGCAAATAAAGGCAAGCGATTTACGCCTCATCTATTAAAGTCATTTAAAAATAGTACCGTTAAAATGGATTCGCCCATTGATGAACAGCCGCCAATTGAGCTTAAAGATCCGCATAATTGGGACATTATTAATGAGGCGATGCGCCAAACTGCCGATAAATCTCGCTTTACTGATGCGAGCTATACCGCCGCAATGAAAACCGGTACCGCACAGGTGTTTAGTGTTGGCGAAGATGAAAAATATAATGCCGACACCATCGCCGAACACTTGCGCGACAATGCATTGGTTGTTGCTTATGCACCTTATGAAAATCCTCGTATTGTTTTGGCAGTCGTACTTGAACATGCTGGCTGGGGGGGGTCTAACGCTGGGCCGGTCGCAAGAGCACTGCTCGATGAGTATATTTTACGAGACGAATGGGCGGCAAAACCGTGAATAATCATCCATATCAAAAATCATTTTGGCAGAAGATACACATAGATGTGCCATTACTCACCGGCCTGTTAATACTAATGGGGGTTGGTCTCTTTATTATCTATTCAGCCAGCGGTGAAGATCCTGCGATGATGGAACGCCAGCTGGTCCGTATAACATTGTCACTGGGGGTCATGTTTTGTTTTGCACAAATCAACCCTGAAATACTCAGACGTTGGGCATTGCCGATTTATATCGCTGGAATACTGTTGTTACTGGGCGTCGACTGGTTTGGCACCATTAATAAAGGCGCACAACGTTGGTTGAATCTTGGGTTTATGGAGTTTCAGCCATCGGAACTGATAAAACTGGCCTTCCCGATCACCATGGCATGGTACATCAGTAAGTTTCCGCTACCGCCGAAAAAGCGCTATCTGGCGGGTGGTGTCATTATTTTGCTGATCCCAACACTCTTAATCGCTAAACAACCTGATTTAGGGACGTCTATTTTAGTGGCGGCCTCTGGGGTGTTTGTGTTGTTTTTATCCGGTATGAGCTGGTTGATTGTTGGCGGATTTATTACCGCCATTTTAATCTTTTTACCTATCATGTGGTTTTTCTTGATGCACGATTATCAGCGCACTCGAGTATTAACCTTATTTAACCCTGAACAAGATCCTCTCGGCGCGGGTTATCATATTATCCAATCCAAAATTGCCATTGGTTCTGGTGGATTGTGGGGTAAAGGTTGGCTTGATGGGACTCAATCACAATTAGAGTTTTTACCAGAGCGCCACACTGACTTTATCTTTGCGGTAATAGGAGAAGAGTTTGGACTCATTGGCAGTTTACTCTTATTGGCAATGTATTTATTTGTGATTGCCAGGGGCCTTGTTATCGCGTCACGAGCACAGACCAGCTTTGCCCGCTTATTGGCGGGCAGTATCACCCTAACATTCTTCGTCTACGTTTTTGTCAACATAGGCATGGTATCAGGAATTTTACCCGTAGTAGGTGTTCCTTTACCACTGATAAGCTATGGGGGAACCTCGATGCTGACCTTAATGACAGGCTTTGGTATTCTAATGAGCATTCACACCCACAGACGATTTGTCGACCGATAGGATTAACCGCAACTATGACAAAAATAACCGTTCAAATCGCCAGCCTAGCATTACTTAGCAGCGTCATGTTCAATCTCAATGCTGCAACTGAAAATGATCCCCAAGCATTACAAAATGCATTTGTAAAAGAGCAGGTAAAAAAAGGCGCTAGCAAGGCTGAGGTGGAACAATTTTTATCCACTTCCACCTTCGACCAGAACATCATTGATGCCATGACTAAACCATGGGAAGCCAAGCCTTGGCACCAGTATTATCCTATTTTCTTGACCGACAAACGCCTAGAAAAAGGCTTAGCTTTTTGGCAAGAAAACCATGCTGTGATTAGCCAAGCTGCTGAAAAATTTAACGTCGACCCCCAAATTATTGTCGCCATAATTGGTATTGAAACCTTTTATGGTGGCTACATGGGTAATTATCGTGTGCAAGACGCGTTGTACACCTTGGGCTTTTATTACCCACCACGCGCCACGTTCTTTCGCAGTGAATATGCCAATTTAATGTCGTTGATTAAAGAAGAAAAACTCGATAATGACACCTTAAAAGGTTCATATGCTGGCGCGATGGGCTATGGACAATTCATTCCTTCAAGCTACCGTCATTACGCGGTCGACTTTGATGGCGACGGTCGACGTGATTTGTTAACCAGTAAAGCCGATGCTATTGGCAGTGTCGCAAATTATTTTCATCAACATGGATGGCAACAAGGCCAACCCGTGGCATTATTGTTAAACCACACATCTAGCACAGCCCCTAAAGCAAAAGTATGGACCAAAGAAAAACTGCATTACAAGGTATCAGATATTCTTAGCCCAACACTGAGCTTAGCCAATAACCAAGATTTGGATGCTTCTCAAAAAGCCTTATTAGTCAAATTAGACCAAGCAGAGAATGTAGAGTATTGGTTAGGACTGAAAAACTTTTATGTCATCACTCGATATAACAGAAGCCCATTATATGCAATGGCGGTATATCAATTTAGCCAACAACTTAACGCTCATTATTTATCGGTAAATCAAAATGGCCATTAATTACCGTTTCATTCTATTGATCATTTTAAGCAGTTTATTACTCATAAGTTGTTCGTCAAATGAGGGTAAAAAATCCTCTCCACAACAAAAAAGCCGCTATCAAATGGCTAATGACCGTTATCCAGATGACGCACCAGACGTAAGCTTGGTTAAAAATGCCCAGCCTAAATACGAACCTTATAGCAGGCAAGGCAATCGTGATTACACGGTTTTAGGCAAAAGTTACCAAGTACTCGACAGTGGAAAGGGATTCAAAGAACAAGGTCATGCCTCATGGTACGGCTCAAAGTTTCATGGTCATTTAACCTCAAATGGTGAAACTTATGATATGTATACTATGTCAGCAGCACATAAAAACTTGCCTTTACCCAGTTATGTCAAAGTGACCAATTTAGAAAACAATAAGCAAATCATCGTCCGTGTAAATGACCGTGGACCGTTTCATCATGGTCGAGTCATTGATCTTTCTTATGCGGCGGCTTATCACTTAGGTATGCTGGCAAGAGGCACGACAAAAGTAGCACTGGAAACCGTTTACATTCCCTCACCAGAAGAGCGAGCCATTAGCGATTTAAACGATGCCGACAATCACTTTATTCAAGTTGTGGCCTCCCAAGATAAATTACGCATCAATATGTTGGCAAAGCAATTAGAAACCAAATACGCGGTTACCTCACGCGTATCCTCCACAAAGGGTATTCACAGATTACAATTGGGTCCGATCCGACAAATTCACCTCACCAATAAGTTGCTCGATCGTTTGCAAGCTGATGGCTATCCGCAAAGCTTTATCGTACCGTAAGCCATAATACTGGCGATAAGAGTCTCATTAAGGTTCATTTATATCGGATGAATGAACCTTAATGCGAAATGATGGCCTACTAATGTATAATCAATAAAATTATACCAATTGATTTTTGTCTTTTCTTCGACTAACTAGAGACGTGCTAACTTCATGATAACTTCCAAAACTGCTCAATTAACAACTATGCTCTTTGCATCAGTTGTGTGTTTTTCTTCACTCGCAGCAACGCCACAACCAGATGCACGTCCAACGCCTAATCGCGTACCTATGGTGACACCTGATGCACCCAGTGTTGCAGCCAAAGCTTATGTGCTAATGGATTATAATTCTGGCAGAGTCATTGCAGAAGAAAATGCCTACGAAAGTTTAAATCCAGCAAGCCTTACCAAGATGATGACCAGTTATGTGATTGGTCATGAAATCCGTGTCGGTAATATTTCATTAGATGATGATGTCACCATTAGCAAAAATGCTTGGGCAAAGAATTTCCCTGATTCATCAAAAATGTTCATTGAAGTGGGTAAAACCGTCAAAGTACACGACTTGAATCGCGGTATTATCATTCAATCGGGGAATGATGCCTGTGTTGCGATGGCAGAGCATATTGCCGGAACAGAAGGTGCATTCGTTGATCTAATGAATTCATGGTCCAAGCAATTGGGCATGAAAGACAGTTACTTTGAAAACTCTCATGGCTTAGATTCTGAAAATCACAAAACAACAGCTTATGATATGGCTATTTTAGGCGCTGCGCTGATCCGTGATGTGCCTGATGAATATCGTGTTTATGCCGAAAAATCATTTACCTATAACGGAATTAAGCAATATAACCGTAATGGCTTATTATGGGATAAAAGCTTAAACGTAGATGGTATTAAGACGGGCCATACATCAGGTGCTGGCTACAACTTAGTATCATCAGGCACCAGCGAAGGCATGCGTCTTATCACAGTCGTGATGGGTACCGCGAGTGAGTCTGCACGTAAGGCTGAGAGTAAAAAACTACTCAACTATGGTTTCCGTTTCTTTGAAACCATCACACCTTACAAAGCTGGCGATACCTTTGTGACTCAAAAGATTTGGTATGGCGATAGAGAAACGGTTGATCTTGGTGTCATGACCAATACTCCGATTACCATTAGCCGTGGTCAGGCAAAAGATCTACAAGCTAACTTTGAATTAACCAAACCATTAACGGCCCCGCTGGCAAAAGGCGAAACCGTAGGGCGTGTGTTTTTCCAGCTTGATGGAAAAGACATTGCTCAGTTTCCGCTAGTGACATTGAATGAAGTCCAAGAAGGCGGCTGGTTTAGCAAATTAATGGATTACTTTAAGCAAATGTTCGCCAGTCTGTTTGAGTAATTAAATTGATGTAGATTATTTATTAATGAATCTATTAGTGAATCAACTAATTAAAGCCGCCTGATCAGCGGCTTTAATATTTCAGATCTATCAGGCTTGAATCGGGTATAATTATCACCATATAAGTAATACCAAAACAGAATCGAGTAAGCTAATGTTAAATACAACGTTTGACCAAGTAATGGAATTTCCTAATTCGTGCCCTTTCAAAGTGATTGGTGAAGCAGATGATACCTTAGCCGATCGTGTTGTTGCCGTGGCGCAACAACTTGCGCCAGATGATTATGTTCCAAGCGTTAAAGCATCGAGCAAAGGCAGTTACTATTCAGTGACCATTCGGATTACGGTAACCAGCAAAGCGCATATTGAAAAAGCGTATATGGATCTTGCCGCAATTGAAGGCGTAAAAAGAGTATTGTAAACGCCAAAAAGTCATCATTACCTATATACTTGAGTATAATACTCAACAATTAATCCATTCATTCGATGGATACACCCAATTTATCTGGGGGAGATGTTACCCTTGCAAACACTGCACATTCGCCACCTTGGCATGCAAGACTATGAATCAACATGGCATGCCATGCAGGACTATACTGACACTCGTGATAGCGACAGCCAAGATGAACTTTGGATTGTTGAGCACCAGCCAGTATTTACCCAGGGTCAAGCAGGTAAAAGCGAGCATATACTCAACCCTGGTAACATTCCGGTTATTCAAGTAGACCGAGGTGGTCAAGTCACTTATCACGGACCTGGACAACTAGTGGTTTATCCACTTATCGATATCAAACGTTATAAAATAGGCGTTCGTCAGTTAGTGAACAATATAGAGCAAAGTATTGTGGATATGCTGACTTATTACGATATCAATGCGTACGCAAAAGCAGACGCACCGGGTGTTTATGTAGCAGAACGAAAAGTGGCCTCTTTAGGATTACGCATTCGTAAAGGTTGCTCTTTTCATGGCTTAGCATTAAATGTCGACATGGATTTAGCCCCGTTCCAGCGCATCAACCCTTGCGGATATGCCGGTTTAGAAATGGTGCAATGTAAAGCATTGGGGGGTCCACAGACCGTGCTTGAAGCTGGCGATAAATTAATCCAAACCTTTAGCCAAATTATGGGCTATCAACAACTTTTACATCATCAAGGATTAGCAGAATAATGAATAGGCCTGAAAGATTACAGCCAGGTGTCAAATTACGTGATGCCGAAAAAGTCGCTCGAATTCCTGTAAAAGTAGTGCCATCAGAGCGCGAAACTATGCTGCGTAAGCCAGATTGGTTGAGAGTCAAATTACCCGTATCAAATCAACGCATTCTCGACATAAAAGCGGCATTACGTAAAAATGGATTACACTCAGTGTGTGAAGAAGCCTCTTGCCCTAACTTAGCAGAATGCTTTAACCACGGTACGGCAACCTTTATGATTTTAGGGGCGATTTGTACCCGTCGTTGCCCATTTTGTGATGTAGCCCATGGTCGCCCGCTCAAAGCCGATGCTAACGAGCCTAAAAAGCTAGCGCAAACCATTCAAGACATGAAGCTGAAATATGTGGTGATTACCTCTGTAGATCGTGATGATTTACGTGATGGTGGCGCGCAACATTTCGCTGATTGTATTCGCGAAATTCGTTTGTTAAACCCTGAAATCAAGATTGAAACTCTGGTTCCTGATTTCCGAGGCCGTATTGATGCTGCTTTAGATATTTTAGCGACAGAGCCACCTGATGTCTTTAATCACAATTTAGAAACGGCTCCAGCGCATTATCGTAAAGCGCGTCCAGGCGCTAACTATCAGTGGTCATTAGATCTGCTTAAGCGCTTTAAAGAACGTCATCCAACTATTCCGACAAAGTCTGGTTTAATGATGGGTCTAGGCGAAACAAACGAAGAGATTGCCCAAGTATTACGTGATTTACGTGCCCATAACGTTGAAATGTTGACCCTTGGTCAATATTTACAACCGTCTAAATTCCACCTGCCCGTTGAACGTTATGTTCCACCAGCGGAATTTGATCAATTGAAAATACTAGCCGATGAGCTTGGTTTTACCCATGCAGCCTGCGGCCCATTGGTTCGTTCAAGCTACCATGCTGATTTACAAGCACAGGGTAAAGAAGTGAAGTAACCTTTTCCTTGAATAAAAAAACAGCGCTAAATTAGCGCTGTTTTTTTTCAATGAGTTCGAAACAAGCCTGATGCTTTACTCAAAAATCAATCCAATGATAAATCCATTAAAATTGCGTCTTCATAGCCATCATGGGTAGGGTAATAATTTTTACGCCGTCCAGCCTCAATAAAACCAACTTTATCATATAAGTATTTTGCTGCCTTATTTGACTGGCGTACTTCCAACATCAACACCACGGCGCCGGCATTTTTTGCATCATCAATGAGCTGCTGCATTAATGCCGCCCCCAAACCTGAACCTTGTTTTTCAGGTGCCACACAAATATCAAGTAAGGTCGCCTCATCAATAATCTGCTGTACTATCGCAAAACCACACAAATCATCTTGGCGCTTAATGCCCACTACTCGATATAAAGGCCCAAAACACTCTTTTAAGCTCATTTCAGACCAAGGATGTGTATGCGCTAGCTTTTCAATCTTCGCCATTACAACAGCATGCTCAACCCTAAGAGGCACAATTACCTCAGCATCAATGTTGTTCATTGGGCTCGCCTTTGCTCAATGGTTGAGTTTTATCTAAATACTGGGATATTTGCTGCCACAGTTGACGTTTTTCGTCTGCCTGAGCATGGAGTTCTGTTAATGGGGCGCTTACAATCCAAGCGACACGGGGACGGGTTTTTATCTTACGCATATCCCATATCACCTGTGGCCCTTTGACCATTTCACAATCAAATTCACACTGATCAATTTCAACGTCCAATAAACCGAGTACATCATTAATGAATGTTTGATCAGACAAATCGGCATCAAGATCATGTAACACTAAGTAAGGCTTTAACGGTTTATCGGCACTAAGCCAGCGAGTAATATTCATCGCATCTAAATAAGCAAATTTATCCATCGGACTCTCAAAACAAGGATACTGTGTTAAGCATAACAGCTAAGTAAACGAGGTTGTATGGTAATTTAACATCAAGCTTTGTTGGTATACGGTTTAATTAATAGCAATCAAATTCAGGTTGGTATTAGCATAAAACCGCACGTAAAAACCTCTCTCAGCACTCAGGTTGCTTCTATGTTGGCCCATAGATGAGTCGCAAGTTGAATCGAAAATACACGACTCTCGTGCTACGTCTGTTAGTCTTGGCATCGCTACCGAGTTTTCAAGCACCTCAAACACACCTATAAATCGATTGAATAATATCAATACCTTTGGCTTCACACTGATCTAAACGTGATAAATAGCTTATGTCTTGTCAGTCTCTTGGGGTAACCATTGGCCTTGGTAATAACGTTCTATCAAGCCTTCATCTGACCAGCGCAGCAGATACAACCATTGGTTATCTATCAGCCAACGAACATTGTCATGTTTTGCGGTGATTTGTTCGATAGGTTGCCGCGGTGCGGCTAAATAAACGGCTAAACGCTGTGGCTGGTGCATCCATTTTTCACCATCATGCAACGACTGCATCGACAAGCCAATGCGTAAATCGCCCCCATTACCTTCAAACACCCCAATATGACCTGCTACTGCGTTATGTAATAACTTATTGCCACAACCATATTTCAAATTATCGCTGACCGATGCGTTATATTGCATATTAATCCAATTGGTTACGACCATGGGCGCCGTCATAATTAATTCTAATACCGCAAAGCCATCATCATTTTGCCACTGATAGTCATGTAAAAAACTACGACCTTGTAGATTGATATTTCTGGTCCAACACCGAGGTGCAACAATAAAGGCGGCATTGTTTGCCAGTCCCCACTCGGGACGCACTTGAGACCAGTCATGACTGCGTTGAGTATAAAATCGGTCCAGCACAGCTGCACTGCTGTTAGCCAAACTCGGGGCGATTTGCACGATACGTTCTCGTTGTGCTGTTTCGGTAGCCGCTTGTAGCCATGACGCGACGGTCTGATCGAGTTTGGTATCAAAACAATCAATATGATCCGTGGTGGTGTTATGCAGTGCAGCCACAAACCGTGTCGCCGCGGGGATCGTAATACCTAATTCTGTCAATACCTTACGTACCTCTTGATCATTGAGCAATTGGGCTAAAACACGCACATTCACTTCACCAGATTGCCCACCACAGGCACCACAATCTAAACCTGCTGCATGCAAATTGTTGCTTGTATGGCTGCCATGCCCAACCAGCAGCACGGTAGCGGCAAACTGGTCTAGTCCCATCGCATGTAGAATGCCTTTTGCCAGTTCGGCTTTATCGGTTACTGATAGTACCTGAGCATTTTTTCGCAGCAGCCAGCTTTTTTGATGGGTCAGCGCATTAACAGGATGATCAGTTTGTGTAGCAAAAAATGACCTTTTTAGCATCTTAAAGGCATAAAGCCATCCCATGGATTCCACCATAGAAAATGCCGAAGGGGCAGCTTGTGACCATGTTTGCCACCGCGCCTTTATATTGAGCGTATCGACTTGCGTTTGGGTATCACGCCATTCAGACACTTGTATAACCGGCTTTAACAATCCCGGTAACTGAGGTCGAGACAGTTCACTATCGTGCGGTTGATACTCTAAAGGTAAACCAAAGAAACCGGCAAACCCTATTGTTTGAATGTCATCACTTTGATTTTCTAACGCTCGACGTATCACCTCTGAACGCACATCAATGCAAAATGCCGCTTGTAGCCTTGATGTTGTCATCAGCTGTTTTTTAGCATTGATTAACTGAGTGTTAAGCCAAGCTTGATAACTCAACTCAGCGGCCTTTGCCCACACCCAAAGGGGTTTCTGTACTTGCTCATGTTGCTCAACTAAAAGCGCTAATTGGTCTTTTTCACCTAACCAAAGTGCAGCTAATTGAGCGAAACTATCTGTTTGTTGTGCCTTTAAATAGCGCCAAATGACCAATTCCCAAGCCATACGGATCGCGAGTAGTTGCAACATTTCATCGCAGGGTTTTGCATGTAAGTCACCTTGCCAGCGCAAATAAGCAACCCAAGACGCCCAACCATTAATATCGAGTAGCAATGCATGGGCATAATCTTCTATCACAGTGTCATCAACACCCAGTTCATCAACCGCCTCAGCGAGCAAAGTCTCAGCATCTGGTGGCAATTGCTGAAAATACTGCTGCAAACCGGGTTCATCCATAATAATACTGATCCCTCGGTCACGACGTGTCATATCGAGCCAGTGACGATATAAATCTGCCGGAGCTGAAATATCGCTAGCAGGAAAAATAGGGCGCAATTGTTGATAGTATGCAGCGCAAAACTGACTAATTTGATGAATAATTTCATCACGCCATGCCATCTTGTGCTGGTCACGTTGGTTATCCAATAAATCGGCAATATTATGCCAGTGAGCAAGATCATCTTCTTGGTTAAGAAAGATCGCGAGTTGCTCGACGGACATCGCGATGCCTTGTTGCTCAGCCGCTAATTGCAACGCATCTTGGCTGATTTCGCCTTGTGCATATAAATGGCGATAATGAGCTTTTGGCATTAAACACTCAACCCGATCAAGTGCAGAGACTCGCGCTGAGACCTGTTCGATTGGCTGGTCACGCATTTGCCAAAAGGGATTAACCGCAATCATTTGATCGAGCGGCCATGTGGGTGCTATTTTCTGACCCGCAGTGGTCAATAGTGCCTTTTGGATTTCAGTCAGCTGCCCCACCGAGGTTGATTTAATCGCGACATTCATGCTTATAACTCCTCAATTTTAGTGGCTTTGGTGCTGTCTAAAACCTTAATATTGGTGCGCACAGGCAACCGCACAGGCCACACTTTTAACGTCAGTCGTGTCAGCCACTCATCTAAATATAAACCGGCAAACAAATCGATATACAAGTGCTGCAGTGCCGGTTTATGTAGCTGATATCGCAGCATCCAACTCAGAGCAAACAAGCTGACAAATAACAGTATCGCGACAATATCAACCACACTAAAAGCCTCAACCTGCAATGCTGGCGAGGTGGTAATAATTTCGCCAAACACCCACTTAAACCCGCTGTAACTGAGCACCAATAAGATGGTTAATAGCAAGACGGGCATAATGCTGCTGCGTAAACGCTCACTATGGCGTTGGGCAATTAACATCGTCAGGGCCAAAACCAACAACAGCCAAACACTCCATACACCTTGATAGTCCAATGCCATTACTGCCACCGATACAATGAGGGTAGAAAAGACTGCTGCCACTATCCAATCTATCAGGTTAGGATTGGCCGCTGGCGCAAGACGACGTTGCATGTCTTGATACACTGCGCTCCCAGAGTTCAAAAATGCATACGCTTTATAGACTGAATGAGTGAGTAAATGCACTAATGCTAATTCAAATAAACCCAATGCACATTCAACTAACATCAAGCCCATTTGCGCACTCGTTGACCAAGCTAAGCGTACCTTTACACTAATTCGAGTGGCCATGATCAATGCGGCGATAACCGTGGTGAATCCAGCAACAATAATCACTAACCACTGGGCAACGGCAGATTGAATAAACAAAGGGCTAAATAAAATCAGCAAAAATCCACCTAAGTTAATGACCCCAGCGTGCAGTAATGCACTGACAGGTGTTGGCGCTTCTACAACCTGCATTAACCAGCCGTGAACGGGTAATTGCGCGCATTTAATCAAGGCCGTTACCGCGATGAGTACTGCAGCAATATGATCAACGGTGGTAAGTTGCACACTATTGTCTATAGCAACGGCATTAAAGTGAGCCACTAAGTCACTTATCAATAACGTACCATGCTGCTGATACAACAAAATAATCGCAGCCATTAACGACATTTCTGCGGTTCGTGCTAATAAGAATTTTTTATGGGCAGCAAGCGCTGCACGAGGACGTTCAGGATAAAAAGTTAACAGCTTATGCAAAGCTAAGCTAATCGATACCCAACCCAACCAGAACAATAGCAAGTGGTTGCTAATAACCACCAACGAAACAGCGGCAAGGGTATTAAGTAGCCAGTGCCAATAAGTACCGCCACGGGGTTCGCCCGCCATGTAATTGCGAGAAAATGCAATTAAGATGACACTCATAAATACCACCAGCCCCATCATCACTAAGCTTAGCTTTGATTGGCTAATGTATTGCGCATCAGCGTCTAGACTAGGTAAGCCCAGTATCGCAGCTAATGCAGCCATAAAGAGCAACACAATAAGGCCACTTACGTTAACTAACCATGTCGCTTTATTTTTTAAACTAGCACGACCACTCCACCCGCTAGCAAAAATTAACGTGATTGGAATACTTAACAAAAAAACGGATGATAACGCTATATTCATAAACAGCCTCTTCTTTTAGTCGTAAGAGTATGTCAGAGCTATATCTTTAATAAAAACATATATAAACTAATAAAACGTTCTGTTTTGGTTAACTATTAATGAGCCGTCTTAATTATCACCATCTTTACTATTTTTGGCGCGTAGCGGTTGTGGGTAACCTGACCCACGTCGCCAAAGACCTGCATATTTCACAGTCCGCATTGTCGGCCCAAATTAAGCAATTTGAACACAACATGAATGTTAACTTGTTTGAGCGAAGAGGTCGGCGCCTGATCCTAACCGCTCATGGCCATCGTGTGTTGGCATATGCTAACGATATATTTAGCAAAGGCGAAGAGCTTGAGTCATTTTTACGTAAAGGCAGCATCAGTGAAAAGCAGCATTTATCTATCGGAGTATTAACCACGTTATCACGAAATTTTGTAGAGAGTTTTATCAGCCCGTTACTTGCTAATGCGGATGTGAGTTTTTCTTTAACAGCTAAAGGAATGAGTAATCTCTTAAACGGACTCGCTAATCATGAACTTGATTTGGTGCTAACCAATCGACCGATCAGTGTCGATAAAAAAGATCCATTATGGCAAACCCAACTAGTCTCCCGTCAGCCCCTGGCGATTGTTGGCCCAAAAGGCAAGGTGATTAACGACAGTTTTCCTAATGGTTATCAGGACATGCGTTGGGTATTGCCCGGTAAGAACAGTGAAATTAGGGCTGCATTTAACTCCTTTTGTGCAACCTGGCAATATCAACCAGATGTGCAAGCAGAAGCCGATGACATGGCAATGCTTCGCCTTTTAGCCCGAGACAGTGGCGCATTGGTAGTGCTACCGCCTGTCGTCGTTAAAGATGAAATTGAACAGGGTATTTTAGAAGTGTATCAACGCTTACCCAATGTGTACGAGAATTTCTATGCCATTACGACCCAACGAAAGTTTGTCCCAGAGGTGTTATTAGCACTGTTAAAACAACATATAGACACTGAAGTCAGCAATTAACGGATAGCAATACAAACGCCCGGTATATGACGACCACCGCGGCCAATAAGATTGCCATCAAGCATTGATAAATGACGATCGTCAATCCAGCGCACCTAACGATATTGGCACGCTTACTTAACTTTATCGGCAAACATAACATCCGTTTAGGCGCTGGCGCTTAACTAACATTTTGTTGGCTCGTAGCCCTTGGCTCATAGTCGATAGTCGATAGTCGATAGTCGATAGTCGATAGTGATAAGGTCATCCCCGTGGGCTAATGATGCAACTTTTTATGCAATATTCCGTATTTGTGCGTTTTGGTTGATGGTCGAGGATAGATGTCATCATCTGGTATTGTTAACGTTACATCCCCCTGTTGAATTGAATTATCATGGTTGTGGATCCGCCATAAAATGAGATAGTCAGCGGGAGCAAGTTTGGGGATCTCAAAAGAAAATGCCTTATGTTCACCCTTAGGGACTTGAACACCTAAGTTAATCAGGTAACCGTCGTTATCCTTAATAGTCATTGACGTTAAGATAACGGCCTCATCGAATGAAATCTTCATTATACTCGCAGGAGCCATAATGAACTCTACGGCTACACTACGATCAGTTACGGTGCGATCATTTGGGCTTAGCTCATTGGCAGAAACGCGGTTAGTGGCCAACATCGTCAATAAAAATAGTCCGAAACAGTTATAAAATGTCATTTGTAACGCCTTATCATTTAGCTAAATAATGATAATCAGACTGTAAAACCCGTTGCATACTAGCTTCGAAATTCCAACAGGCTACGGCAGTAGCCTCTAACTCATATAACAACTGACTGTCTGCTAACATAAAGTACCGCTATGTACGATTGGCGTGATCCAGTAACGACAAGGATTGTTTTTACACACAACAGCGAGGGCGCTCAATAATGCCTGTTGCTGCTCAAGCGGATGCATAATTTCAAATTTACAAAACTCCCGGTAACCTTCAACTTGCTCCTTAATATTAAAGTGGCTGTGCTCGCGACTAAAACCACAGATATTACCTAGGCTAAAACCTGACAAGAAATCAAGCTCAATTAAGGTATCGACGATATCATCCTTGATATCATTTTGGGCGATCAGCACTAACAGTTGCTCGGTGATCATCGACGTTTCTCCAGCCAGTAATAAAGGATGGGCAATAAATAAAGTGTTGTGATGGTTGATGTTAACAAACCACCTATGACCACAATGGCTAAAGGTTTTTGGATTTCAGCACCCGGTCCAGAAGCAAATACCAGCGGCATTAACCCAAACATCGCTGTGGTGGCCGTCATCAAGATTGGCCGTAAACGCCTGGCAGCGCCCTGCTCTACTCGTGCCAATAAACCACTGAATAGATGTTTGGTCTGCTCATAATAACTCACCATCACCACGCCATTGAGTACCGCCACGCCAAGCAGTGCAATAAAACCGACAGATGCTGGTACAGATAGATATTCACCGGAAAAATATAAGCTCACAATACCACCCATCATGGCAAACGGCACGTTAGCGAGGATCAAACCGGCTTTAGCCAGTGAGCCAAAAGTGGTGAACAAGATTAGCGTAATTAATGCAATCGCTATTGGGATAACCAGCAGTAAATTATTGGTCGCACGTTGTTGGTTTTCAAACTCGCCACCAAAGCTGACACTGTATCCGCTAGGAAACTTGATCTCGGCGGTAATTTTAGCGTTGAGCTCTTCTACAAAACTGACGATATCGCGTCCCTGCACGTTAGTAGTGATAACCGAGAAACGATCGCCTTGCTCTCGTTCAATTAAAATCGGTCCTTCTTTGTAGCTTAACTTGGCCACATCGGTAATGCGCTTCAGTGAATGATCCGGCATCACCAGCAACTGATTTTGCAGTTCATGAATGCTACTTAAGCCACTTTGATTATTGGCTATCAATACTGGCGTGCGCTTCTTACCTTGTAGCACTTCGGTGACAACCACCCCTTCGAGTTGACTCTTGAGGTAACGAGCAAACTCCATGGTACTCATGCCAAAACCGCGAGCCAATTCGTTATCTAAGGTTAAATTGATAAAAGGACTGCCTTCAATCATCGACATTTTGACATCAATACTGCCGCTCGTGGCACTGACCAACTGCTCTATCTGAGCGGTTAATTGCCCAAGAGTATCAATATCGGTGCCAAATACCTTAATGGCCACATCACCAATACTGCCGGTAAGCATTTCCGAGACGCGCATCTGGATAGGCTGGGTAAAGTTAAAATTCACCCCAGGAAAATTAAGCAGCTCGCTGCGAATCGCCTCAATTAATTGCTCTTTATGATCAAATCGCCATTCATCCCGTGGAGCAAGCTCCAGAAATACATCGGTCTCATTAAGGCCCATAGGATCTAAACCAATTTCATCGGCTCCGGTGCGAGCAACCATCTGCTTAATCTCAGGAACTGCAGCAAGCAAGGTCTGCTGAATTTGCTTATCAATCGCAATAGAGGCCTCAAGCGAGATAGAAGGCGATTTTTCTAGCTGTAAAATGATGTCACCTTCATCTAAGGTGGGCATAAAGGTTTTACCCACTAAGCTAAACAAGCCTAAGCTGACAATGAGTAAGACGAACGCGATGATCATAAAAGGCTTTTTATGATTAAAGGTACTTTTAAGGCTGCTGAGGTAGGCGGCTTTGAGTTTTTCAATGGCCTTGGGTTCTTGGGCGGCCTTTTCATTAACAAGATAAGAGGCAACTACCGGAATGACGGTGAGCGATAACACCAATGCCGACAACATGGCGAACACGATTGTCACCGCAACAGGAGTAAACAATTTGCCCTCAAGCCCTGTTAACGTCAGTAACGGCGAGAACACTATCATTACAATCACAGTGCCAGACACCACAGGAATGGCGACATCTTTAGTGGCACGATAAATAAGATGTAAGCGCGGTAAACGTTGCTTAGTCGCAATCAGGTTGACCATGTTTTCAACCACCACCACTGAAGAATCAACCAACATACCAATGGCAATCACTAATCCCCCCAAGCTCATCAGATTGGCAGAAAGATTGAATAGATCCATCATCAAAAAAGTCATCAATGCAGCGAGAGGCAAAGACAATGACACCACCAAAGCGGCGCGGACATTACCTAAAAACAGAGCCAATAGCACAATGACTAACAGCACAGCTTCAAACAATGCACTTGAAATAGTATTGATGGCGGTATTAATTAGATTAGCGCGATCATAAAAGGTATTAATCACACTGCCTTCAGGTAACGTTACGCTTATCTGTTCAAGCTTGTCTTTAATGCTGCTGACCACTTGGGCAGTATTGGCATCTTTAAGGGCAATAATTAATGCCTCAGCAGCCTCTTCACCGTCTTTGGTCACGGCGCCATAACGAGCCAGATGGCCAATTTGAATGTCAGCCAAGTCCCTAAGGCGATACACCTTGGCGTCATCGGCCTTAATCACCAATTGCTTAAGTTCATCAATATCATCAATGCGCCCTTCAGCGCGGACGATAATAGTATCGGTGCCAATAGTGAGCTTGCCGGCGCCTTCATTATGGTTATTATCAATAATCGCTTGTTGTAATGAGGCAAAACTCACCCCGGCGGCGGCCATCGCTGAAGGATTGGGATTAATGCTAAAGCTCTTAGCATAACCGCCCAAAATATTGACATCGGCGACCCCAGCAACGGTGCGCAGCAGTGGGCGAACTTCCCATTCCAGTAACTGCCTGCGTTCCATTAAAGATAAATTAGGGTTTTCCAGAGTGAACATAAAAATCTCACTCAATGGCGTACTCATAGGTGCAACACCACCCGATACGCCCTCTGGAAAACTGTCCCACACCGCGGCTAGTCGCTCGCTCACCTGCTGTCTTGCCCAATAGATATCAGTCCCTTCGATAAAATCCAAGGTAATGTCGCTGATGGCGTACTTGGTCGTTGAGCGTAAAATAGCCTGATTCGGTATACCTAATAACTCAGTTTCGATAGGCACGGTAATTTGAGCTTCAATTTCTTCAGGGGTCATGCCCGGTGCTTTTAGGATGATTTTCACTTGGGTCGGTGAAATATCAGGAAACGCATCCAGCGGAATAAAAAACCAAGCGCGAGCGCCAGCTAACATTAATATCAGCGCCACAATAAGCACGAACAGGCGCTGAGTGAGCGAAAAACGGATCACGGAAGCGAGCATATTATTCGCCTCCTAAGCCAAGTAATATTCCTTTAACAGCAGCAACAGATTGAGATAACACTTGTATTTGGCTTAAGTCTTGATCACTAGCAACAATATATTCATCAGGGGTAGAGCCTAAAATATCGATACTGAGCGCGGACAATGTTTGCGTTGTTTGTATAAAGATTTGGCTCTCTTGTTGCCAACTAAATACGCTATTTTTGGGTAACAGATACACGGCTTTTTGATACTCAGGTATCGCGGTGATTTGCTGCCCTAACAGTAGGTTACACTCTTGAGGTACCGGCATTGACCATGCAGTTAAAAACACACCATCCGCAATGGCCGATACTTCATCTATCGCAATATGACACTGATTAATGTTAACCGCCGATAATGAGGTTGATTGACTCATGGGCACATTCACCTTAACCCTAATACTGTCGGTGGGTACCAGCGAAAATAACTGGGCGCCGGCGGTATAAGGGCTATTGAGATGATTAAGATTGACTATGCCTGCAACGGGTGCCATCACCACTAACGATTCTGTATCAGCATCGATGCTTTGCACCATCTCCATAAAATGTTGCATATGCTCGTATTCAAGGTGAGTACTGAAATAGTCTTGACTGATCTCGCGCCACTTATCCGTGCTAATACTGCCATTGTTTAATAGCGGCTTGTTGCGGTCATAACGCTGTTTAGCAAGTTGATAAAGACTTTTAGCCGCCTCTATTTGAGCCAGAAAATGAAACACTTCAGGCCCGGTCAATCTTACAATCGCCCGGCCTTTGGTGACAATTTGCCCCTGGCCCACTAAAAACGTCACTTGTTGGATATTTTCAGGTGTACTGACCCAATAATCATTACCGGGTAAGCGCTCTATTTGTGCTGGCAGAGAGCTACCTTCATAACTGGCCACTTTTCGAGGCTGAATATAGCTCAGTTCTAAGCTACCCAATTCGGCAAGTGATATCGACTCCGCGGACGCGAAACTGGCTGAGAAACAGATTGATATACATAAAAAGCTGGCACCAAACTTGGCCATCATAATGAAATTCCTAAGGCTTGCAGTTGCTGAGAGTGAAGTTGTTGCTGAGAGACTTGGTTAAGCGCTAATTGCGATTCGGTATCAAGCGCATCCATATAGCGGCGCAGCCAGATTTCATAGCCAATTTGATTTTGATCTTTCACTTTTGCTAAATGTTCAGTAATGGTTCGGCTTAGCGTCAGCCCGCGCTGCAACAACTGCTGCTGTTGGCGGAGACTTTGCTGTTGCATTGCAAGCTTTTCTGTTTGAGTTTTTAATTCAAGGTAGATGCGTTCACTGTTTAGACTTTGTTCTTGATGGTCTTTTTGCCAAATGGACAGCTCACTTTGTGATAACGCCGAGCCAAAGCCCAGTGGCACGCTAATTCCGAGCCCTAAATGTTGGTCATTAAATTGATCGCCAGCGGTTTCTTTTGCGGTCAATGACAGTGTCCAGGGATCTTGCTCTCCTGCTTGCTGACTTTTAATCATTAACAACTGTTGTTGCTGTTGCAAAGATTGCAATTGCCACAATGGATGCTGCATTAACGCCACGTGAATCGCATCAAAGTTATTGGTTTCAAGTTGAGAGATTTCATGGCCGTCTTCTTCTATTTTCTGGGGCATTTCGTTAAGGCCAGTTAACGAACGAAAAAGAGAAAGCGCCTCAGCTTGTTGCTGCTTAAGATCAATCTGGGCTAAATCAATATCAACGCGCTCACGCTCGAGCAGTAATAAATTCACCACAGGTAACTCTCCAACATCGGAAAGTTGCTTTTGCTGAGCATATAATTTTTCGAGTAAACTGGCTTTACGATTCAGCTGACTAAGCTTGACCGATGCAATGCGATGGTCCCACATGCTTTGTCTGAGCAATCCAGATAAGTACAATTTTTGTAACGCTACTTGTTGGCCTTGCAAAGCTTGCGTCAACTGTCTTAGCTGTTTATCGCTGCTGTGCAAACTCAATGATTTCATCGGTAGATTGAGCGATACCTCTTGCTCGTAAATGTTATTATTATCAAGGTCGCTAAGGTAACTTAAACTAATAATGGGTAAGCCTGACAACCAAGTCGAACTGCTCAACTCTACACCACGACCATCATTGAGTGGCGTGCCATTGAGTTGTGTCGCTTTTAACCTAGCTTGGCTTATTTGCACAAGTTGTGGCAGTTCATTGCTAAAAGCGACATGGCTAAAAATACCGCTAGCTAAAGTAATTAAAAGACATATTTTGAAACTAAACTTAACCGCAGACATAAGTAATTTCTTTTACCCCAAATGTATACAGATTGTAACGGTTACCCCCCTAGAATACATGGGGAATATGTATCATAATGATGGGTATAGTACATATGTACCATAAATTAGATAACTGATTTTATTGAATTAAATTAATAAGCATCATTTTTAGTTAATTTGTATTACTTATTCGTTTCAGGATCTCTGCCATGAAAAAAGATGTAGCCATTATTGTATTATTACTGCTGATAACGCTGTTTAAGCTGTTTGACATCATCGCTGACTTGCAGCTCGAGATCCCTGCTTGGCATATAGCGCAAGAGAGTATTTTGGTATTGCTTACCATAGTGGGGAGTATCTATTTAGGTTACGACCTCATACGCAGTTCTCGCCAAGTAAAAGCGCTGGGGTTCAAACTCGCAAACGCTGACAAACAGATCAATAACATGTCGAGCAAAATGCGCGCAGCCAGACAAGAATATAGTCAAACGATTGCCATTCAATTTGATACTTGGGGTTTTACAAAAAGTGAGCAGCAGGTTGCCCTTTTATTGTTAAAAGGGCTCAGTTTTAAAGAGATTGCCGAAGTGCGACTAACAAAAGAAAAAACGGTTCGTCAACAAGCCTCAACGATTTATAGTAAAGCTGAAGTCGATGGCCGCCACACTTTCAGTGCTTGGTTTATGGAAGATTTTATTCAAGACTAAAGACTTAAGATCTGGACTCGGTGTAAGACGTAACGTCTACCTGTGTGCTCACTGCTACATTTTATTATTGGCTCAACGGATAACGTAGACATAGCGATAGATCAGTTTTTACTGAGAAAGAGAAAGAGAAAGCGGGATTCCCAGAGACTGTCATTTTTCAACGAATGTGTCTAGTATTCCTAGGCCTTACCAGTCTGTAGGTGTTAATTAAACGTCAAATTCTCCCCCCCATCATTTGAGCTTAAAAATTGGCATTTTCACCCACATTCTCACCGACATAGTAAGCAATGATTTTCTTTCTCTGTTTATCAAGACGTAATAGCCCCAATCCATAATCGGTTGTGCGGTCATTATTGGACACTAAGGTCATATTTTCAGTGCCGATGGTTTGAACTCTTTGATAATATTTTCAGGAATACCACATAATCCAAGACCCCCCGTAATGATGGTTATACCAACTTAACGTACTGCTAATGCTGCGGCGTAGCTGTCAACGACCTTATTAAATCCACACATAAAGCGCTCTATTTTGAAGATTAACCAGCAAATCGTACTAATTAACCACAAGGTTGGTTAAGCGGTCGGATAAGTAAGCCAAAATCAAAATAGTTGACCTATTCCATATCAAACTTGTTATTTGTTTTACTAGCAAGGCGCATTGGCGTGTCAATAACAAGCCTATTGCAAGTTAATGCAACACAGTTAGCGGGATAAAAGACTGTTTGATGACCCTTTTATTATCCCGATCTGAGGTTAATAACAATTACCGAAAAATGTAACCGTTCCTATGGTACTAAGGTGCCAAATAAATAGTCCTGTAATTGCTTTACTCTGAGGTACTAAATCTGAAAGTACTAAACCTGAAAGTACTAAACCTGAGAGTACTAAACCGGATTGTAGTGAATACAATTTCGCTATGAAACATTAACTGTGGGTGATCACATATGCTGTCATTGCCGCTATAGAATTGAGGAACGGATACTATGTCGACGTTACAAACAGGACTAAAAGGGAAAGTGGCGCTTATTACTGGCTCAACTAGCGGTATTGGTCTGGCGACTGCCCACGTGCTTGCAGAGCAGGGTTGTCATATCGTGTTACATGGGCTGATGGACCAAGATGATGGACTCTCTTTAGCCTCTGAATTTGCAGCTCAGTACCAAATAAACACTTTTTTTAGCAATGCGGACTTAAGAGATGCTAACTGCATACATGAGTTTATCAATAATGCGGTTAATGCCTTAGGGAGTATCGATATTTTGGTCAACAATGCTGGAATTCAACATACACAAGATGTCACTAATTTTCCGATAGAAAAATGGAATGACATCATCGCGATTAACTTATCCTCCGCTTTTCATACCATTCAAAAAGTCGTGCCTTTAATGGCTAAAAAAAAGTGGGGACGGATCATCAATATTGCCTCAGTCCATGGTTTAGTCGCCTCAGCGAATAAAGTGGCCTATTGCGCAGCAAAGCATGGGATTATTGGATTAACAAAAGTGGTCGCGATTGAATGTGCAGAGCAAGGTATTACCGTTAACGCAATTTGTCCTGGATGGGTTGATACGCCGCTTATCAGTAAGCAAATTGACACCATCGCAACGGATAAAAGCTTGAGTTATGAAGATGCAAAATACCAGCTGGTGACCTCCAAGCAGCCATTACCAGAAATGTTAATCCCCAGAGAAATAGGTGAGTTCGTGTTATTCCTTTGTGGCAATGCAGCAAGAGGCATTACAGGTTCAGCACTTCCGATGGACGGCGCTTGGACGGCACAATAAGCTTAGCTAACCTTATGTTTAAACGTTAGTATTTAGCAAAAAATTCAACCCGTATTCGCTGTGTGCGAATACGGGTTGTTTTATTTGCCGAGACACAGACCTTGCCAATCGATGTACTAGCCAAGATGATAGTGTTGCTTAAAATATGAGTTAGGCCTTGGCCATAAACTCAGCGATGCGCTGATAGGTTGTCATGCACTCTTGTTTAACCAAATCGTGCAGTAACATATAGGCATGGATCATGCCGTCAAACGAATAATGCTCAACATCCACACCTGCCGCGCTCAGAGCCTTCGCATAGGCTATGCCCTCATCTCTGAGCGGATCACAACCTGCAGTAAAAATGAGTGTCTTAGGTAAGTTAGCGTTAATGGTGCCAAGTAAAGGTGAAGCCTGTTTGATTTGATCAGAGCGTTGATCGGACTGCTTGAAATACTGCTCAAAATACCATTTGATGCGGCTAGTCTCGAGTAAAAATCCACAGCCATTACTATCAAGTGATGGGCTAGTTAATGTGTAATCGACACTGGGGTAAATCAGAATTTGTTGGTCTATATGAATCCGTTTATCGGTTAAGCTTTTCATGCTTAAACTGGTGCAAATAGCACCACCCGCACTGTCACCAATAATGGTGACTGAGTCTTGATGGTTAACATCATTGAGTAACTGCGCGTAATGTATTAATGCATATTCACAATCTTCAACCCCAGCAGGATAAGGATATTCAGGTGCAAGTCGATACTCGACAGATATCACCACGCACTGCGCAATACTGGCAAGGTGACGGCAAATAGGATCGTACAGCGCCACACTGCCACACATATGGCCACCACCATGAAAATGCACTAACACAGGCAAAGGCAGCTCTGGTGCAGGACTATAAACTCTAACCGGAATGGTACGATCGGTTAACGTAAGCGCTTCGTCGGCAATATAGCTCACCGATGGCGAGTCACTCATTAACGCGCCAAGTTTGTTTAAGTTTTCACGTAATATTGTCGGCGTAAATTGCACATTATTTTGCTTAGCCAAGGCGATATTACTGTTCGCTAAGGCTAGAAAATCAGTGAGTTTGGGGGATACTATTCCTCGCATAATATTAACTCCTTTGGTTTTCCGGTTTCTGGTAGAAAATAACTGCCTACAAACACAGTGCCACTGAGTAAGGTGATCATCACAAATGAGCTAAAATAGCTACCATCGCTTAAATCAACAAGCTTACCAAATACCCACAACACGATAGTAGAAACAAGATAACTGATTGACCAAAATAGGCTAAAAACCACAGTAATTTTTTGGCCTGTCATCTTAGGGAGCTCGTGAGGAATGGACACTAATGCAGTCACCGGGAAAAAGATAAAAAAGCCCAACACTATTGCACATAACGTTTGCAACCAAGACTCGGGACTAAAAGATAAACCGAAAACGGTGATAACAATAATCAACCCACTCCAGCGAAGAATAGGCAAGCGTAACGGGTTTTTGCGACTATAAAACATTCCTGCAATAGTGCCGACAATACCAAAACCAATCACCCATTTGCTTTGACTTATTCCCGCTTGA
This sequence comes from Shewanella sp. S1-49-MNA-CIBAN-0167, assembly GCF_040310145.1. Classification (NCBI taxonomy): domain Bacteria; kingdom Pseudomonadati; phylum Pseudomonadota; class Gammaproteobacteria; order Alteromonadales; family Shewanellaceae; genus Shewanella; species Shewanella sp. S1-49-MNA-CIBAN-0167. The sequence goes on from NZ_JBEOPO010000010.1 coordinate 110,868, forward strand.
GGATAGAAAGTAAATAAACAAATGTAAAAAGAAAGCAGTCCTGAATAGGTAAAAGCATAAGCCCAATTAAATTTATCTTTTAACCCTTCTAGATAACCATATATTGCCGGCTCTGAACCAGATACATGGTTAGCGGGCGATGGCGTTTCAAACTTAACCAGTAGCCACAGCATTGCAAGTACCAAGCTAGCGGCAGAAAACAACACCAAGCTGTTTTGCCAACTGCCAGTGAGAGAGTTAATACTGGTCATTCCCCATAAAATAATTGCAGTACCTACGTTAAATGCCACCGCATTGAGACCATTAATAACCGGGCGATCTTCAGGCGAAAACCACAGCATCACTATTGGGTTGAAGTACACAATCATGAAGGCCCCACCTAAGCCCATTAGAAAACGGCTGGCCAGAAGTAATTCATAATTAGTCGCAAAAGGTGTCACTATTCCGATAACAATTAATAGCGCCGCGAGTAAAAATGCATACTTTATCCCGCACTTCACCGCCACATAAGCGGCGCCAAATGTGCCCACTATCTTAGCCAGAGTGACAGCACCACTGATAAAGCTTGCTGAAGCTAAGCTATCAATTTGCATCGATGCCATGATGCTGTTCATGCTGGCAGTGCCTCCTACCCATGCCATGGCAAAGAGAACATAACTCGTAAAAACCAGGCCTTCTACCAAATATCTATGGGTTATTTTCATAGGCGTAATGTGTACCTTAAATGACACTAATGTAGTTTAATCATGTTATCTGATGGGTATGGATAAATAAGTACTACCTTAGTGCACCGCGATATTAAAAATCTTTATCAAACAGGATGTCTAGTGTAGTTTCGCAAGGATATAAAATAAAAATCATTGGGGAATATCTTGCAGGCTTGGTTATCTATTGATACTTGGTTGATCAGTTCAATTTCGATTGCTTATCTTGCGATGCTATTTGTGGTCGCACAGTGGGGGCAAAGTCGCGCTATAAAAAAGTTAAGCCAAAAGCCATGGGTCTATAGCTTATCCTTAGGTGTATGCTGCACTTCGTGGGCATTTTATGGCACTGTCGGGCAAGCTGCCACAACAGGGGCATGGCTTGCTCCCATTTACATAGGTTCGATCATTTGTTTAGTACTTGCTTGGCCAATGCTAATGCGGACGTTACAAATAATCAAAAGCCAGAACCTCACCTCTATTGCCGACTTTATTGCCTGTCGCTTTGACCGCTCGCCTAAAATTGCCGCCAGCGTCGCCATTGTGTCACTGCTTGGGACCATTCCTTATATTGCATTGCAGTTAAGAGCTATCAGTACCAGTTTCGATCTACTTACTGGCACGTTTCAGTCTGGGATTAGCACGGCATTTGTGGTCACTATTGTATTAATTATCTTTAGTATCTTATTCGGCACACGCCAACTCTCCGCCAGTAAGCACAATCAAGGCTTAGTACTTGCCATCGCGTTTAGTTCTATCGTGAAATTATTTGCCCTTACCGCCGTGGGCATATTTGCCACGTTTTATGTTTTCGATGGTTTTGGCGACTTGCTAACTCAAAGTCAAAACATCAAAGAAACCACCCAATCAGACTCCACTTATCTTGTGGTATCACAGGTTATTTTGGGCGCGATTACTATCTATGCGTTGCCGCAAGAGTTTCACATGATGATGATTGAAAATAATCATGACAACGAACTTAAATCGGCTCGCTGGATGGTGCCGTTATATCTATTACTGATCAATATTTTTGTATTACCTATCGCATTAGCCGGACAACTTAGCTTCCCCGGTGGCAGCGTGGGTGCAGATACTTATGTACTGACGTTACCGCTATTTTATCAGCAAGCTTGGTTGGGAATATTGGTTTACATCGGTGGACTGGCTGCAGCCACTGCAATGGTTATTGTGGCAGCTATTGTGCTTAGCACCATGATTTCGACAGAAATTTTAACCCCATTACTGTTACGTCTACCAAAATTTAACTCTCAACAAACCCCGCAATTATCAGGAATCTTATTAAATTTACGCCGTATATCTATCGCCGTAATCTTACTATCGGCCTTTGCATTTGAACGTTTTATCAATCAGCAAAATCATTTAGCCAGTATTGGCTTACTATCATTTGTGCTGTTATCTCAATTTGCGCCAGCCGCTGTAGGCGCCTTATATTGGCGAAATGCAACAACCCAAGGGGCATTCATTGGTTTAATGATGGGAAGTATTGTCTGGCTTTATACCCTACTTTTGCCCGTTACATTTCCTGATGCACTATGGGTTAACTTTGGTTTATTTGATATAACTTGGTTAACGCCAACTGCATTGTTTGGATTAACCCATTTGGACAATATCAGCCACGGTGTATTTTACAGTTTAGCGGCTAACATCGGCTGCTTTGTGGTCATTTCACTGTTTAAAGAGCAAAGCGTTGGCGAGGTTTTACAAGCCGATTTATTTGTTAACAGAAAACAAGTTCAGTCAGAACGTCACTTATCTATAGATGATTTAGCCAGTTTATTAAATCGTTTTATTAATAAAGATGAAGCCGATACCCTGCTAGCAGAATCCAAAAAGCTCAGCGGTAAAGATCAGCAGCAACAACTTGTTGATTACACTCGCCTAAAACTATCAGGCGTACTCGGTTCTGCATCGACTAGAATGGTGATGAGCGCTGCTTCTCGCAGCCAATACGTGCCACTAGAAGATGTGGTTAGCATTGTCGATGAAGCGAGCCAAATCTTTGAATTTAACCGCGAACTGCTGCAATCGGGCGTTGAAAATATTGAGCAAGGCATTAGCGTTGTAGACGCCGATATGCGTTTAGTCGCTTGGAATCAGCGCTATATTGAACTGCTCGATTACCCAAAAGATTTTGTAAAAGCGGGACTACACATTGAGCAACTGATTAGATTTAACATCGACAGGGGGATCATTGTCGGCGACGCTGCCCACGAGCTAGTTGAAAAGCGCTTAGATCATATGCGCAGTGGCAGTCCACATCATTTTCAACGCATCATGCTTGACGGAAAAGTGCTAGAAATTCGCGGCCAAGCAATGCCCGGCGGTGGGTTTGTCAGTACGTTTTCTGATATTACTGCCCATATTGAAGCAGAAAAAGCCTTACAACTTGCTAATGATACACTCGAAAAACGGGTAGAAAGCCGCACCAAAGAACTTGAAAAAGCAAAAGCAGAAGCAGAAGCGGCCAATAGCAGTAAAACACGATTTTTGGCCGCTGCAAGTCATGATTTAATGCAACCCTTTAATGCGTTAACATTATTTACTGAGATGCTGAAGCAAAGAGTCAAATCAACCGAACTTCAGGATTTAGCCACTCATATCGAAGACTCATTAAACGTAGTAGAAAGTTTGCTATCAGACCTTGTTGAAATATCTCGCTTAGACAGTAACTCGTTAAAAACCGAAAAAAGTCAATTTGCAATTGATGATATACTCTCAACATTGGTCAATGAATTTAAGGCGTTATCGGTTCAACAAGGCATTGATTTTAATTACCAGGTCTCTTCCTGTTTCGTCCACAGCGATCAAAGGCTATTACGCCGAATTATTCAAAACTTTTTGTCTAATGCGTTTCATTATTCCCCTTCAGGTAACACCAAGCACCAACCAGCGCTTCAAGATACTAAGTCAGGCAATAAGGCAAAAGAGGCCATTGAGAACGCCGATTTTGTCCCTAAGGTTTTATTAGGTGTCAGGCGACTTGAGAACGCTTTGTTAATACAAGTTTGGGACAATGGACCTGGAATTCCTGTTGATAAACGACAGGCAATTTTTTGCGAGTTTGAACGCTTAGAACTCACACGTGAAATTCCAGGTTTAGGTCTGGGCTTGGCGATATGCGATCGTATAGCAAACTTATTGGATATTAAAATATCACTGCATTCTGAAGTCGGTAAAGGAACTTGCTTCAGTGTTGAAATACCCCGTGTCTCACAACAAAAAAAGTCTGTTAATTTACTAAACATCCCCGTCGAAGATGAGATCAATAGCGACAGCTTTAATATTATTGTGCTCGTTATCGACAATGATGATCTCATGCTAAAGGCAATCTCGTCATTATTGAGTGGTTGGGGATGTCATGTGATTACAGCCAAAGATCAATCTAGCGCAATACAGCAACTGGCGGATAATCCACAACCAAGATTAATCATTGCAGACTACCATTTAGAAGATGATAAAAATGGTGTCGATTTAGTACAATATTTATTGGCGAACCACAGTGAAATGACCAATAAGCAAACCACATGTGTTATTTGCTCCGCAGATCCCTCAGAAACGGTTCGACAACATACGAGCAGTGCTCAATTTAGTTTTGTACGTAAACCGCTCAAGGCAATTGCCTTGAAACGGATCATTAAACAACTGACACCATAATAACGAGTACATTTTTAGACGCTGCTTGTTGTAGACATCGCTTAGACAAAAAGGCCTCACGTTGCGGCATTTTATTTAACGGTTTTCAATCTAAATCAGAATATTAAGCATTTATCTGCCGATTTTCAGTTGAAGTGATCATTAATTGTTGAAACACCAGCCCTGCCTGAGTGCGATTGTACACTTCAAGCTTTAGCAAAATAGCTGAAACATGCTTTTTAACGGTGGTTTCTTTAATGTTTAAGTCGTAGGCAATTTGCTTATTTAAGCGGCCATTTGCAATATTGGCTAGCACTGTGTATTGCTGGGGGGTCAACTGAGCTAATTGTTTTGCCAGACGTTGATGCTCAGCGGCTGTATGTTGATCGGCGCTGATATTAGTGTGTTCGGGTAACCAAATCCCCCCTTCAAGCACGGTTTCAATGGCGGTCGATATTTGGGTTAAATTAGCAGATTTAGGAATAAATGCACTGGCGCCAAAATTGATCGCCTTGCGAATAATTTCGGGTTGATCGTCAGAAGACACCATAATAACGACAATATCTGGGAAGTGATTTTGTAATAAGGTTAATCCTGTAAAACCATCGTTTCCAGGCATATGCAAATCAATAAAGATAATCTCTATATCTGAATGTTGCTCCACGATGGAGATTAACTCTGGAAAATTTTCAGCCTCTAACACTTCAGCATCATTGAAATTTTTAAGTACAGCTTGGGTTAAAGCGGCACGAAATAGCGGGTGATCATCTGCAATTGCCACTTTTATCTGAGACATCGTCGGCTCCTAAAAAATTGCGCTGGTGTTGTTTATTATTTATTGATTATTGATTATTGATTATTATTTATTGATCGTCCAACACACGCAGACTTCATCATCTATAAAAAGAATAACCGGTTCTATAGTGAGCCGGCTATTCTTTAATAGGCAATTGACTCATTAACGCTTAGAACATATAGCCAACCGTTAACGAAATCGTCTCCGGATCGCCATAATAACCAATTAAGGTGTTATCGCCGCCAAGTCCTGGCGTAAAGTCTCCGTTGCCGGTTGGCGTGACAAAAGCGTAGTTACCAACCAAATACTCTTCATCAGTGACGTTTTTCCAATGCAGACCGGCATTCCAATGGCCGTCATTGCTATACCAATTCACCCCAAAATTCAGCAATCCGTATCCATCTTGGCTCAATAGGTTATCCACGACCGCTAAGTCATAGTCACTGCGGTAATAGTAATTACCATTAATGATAAAACTACCCACGCCGGCTTCAATACTATAACTAAAACCAAGGTTTGCTGTGGTATCTGGGGTGTTGGTAATAGTGTAAGTATCACTTATATCAATTTTAGTACCAAATTCATCATAAGAAATCACTTCATCAAACGTGGCGTCAATTAAGCCAAGATTTGCGAATAAATTAAGTGAATCTGTTGCAGCATATTCAACTTCAAGCTCTAGTCCACTGGCTGTAGACTTACCAATGTTGCCTAAACGCTGATTGAGGTCTGAAGCATCATCACCGGGTAATACAGTCACAAATTGTCTGTCTTTATGGTTGAGATAAAATACGGTTGCATTAACACGAAGATTATCATTCCACTCACTCTTGATACCAATTTCATAGGAATCGACCGTTTCAGGGTCTACAGCAGGTTCAGCTCCGGTTGCCCTAGGGTTGAAGGTGCCCGACTTGAATCCTTGTGAGTAACTGGTAAACAGCATCATGTCATCGTTAACTTGATATTCCAGACCCACACGTGGGTTGAATTTAGACCATGTTTCTTCGTCATCAAGCACTTTAGGTATTTGAGATTCAATTAACGCTTCATCGCGCACAAACCCTGGATACCAACCAGTTTGAGGATAAATGCTGTCGAATATCACCCCGTTATAAACCGTGGCTTCTTTAGTCTCACGGGTATAACGGCCACCTAATGTCATTGATAATTGTTCAGTGAAATCATATGAGCCTTGCACATAAGCGGCATAGCTTTCACTATTGTTACAACCACTCACTTCACGCGTTAACCCTCCAAACGCTTTAAAGGCTTCTTCTAAAATAGCATCGAAAACACCACAAGAATCACCGTCAAAATAGTAAATTCCTGAGACGACATTGAGATTGTCACCAACATAGTTTGCTTGGAACTCTTGGCTAAACTGCTCATCTTCATAAATGGCGGGGACGTCAAAAATACGTAGGCTGGTATTATCAAAATCGATGTTTGTTGGCGAATAACCTTCACGTTTGGCTGTGACTGACTTTACGCTCCAATTCTCATTGAGGTTATACTCAATGGTTGCTCCCCAGCCTTCTGTTTCCACCTTATTCCAGGTAGGTAAACTGGTATAAGAGTCATATTTACTGTCAGGCACTGGGGCATCGGTTAATAAACTAGGCAGCAGGCGATAACCACCTTTTGAATTTGATTCATCTTGGGTTTTATCATAGGTAAAGCGCATAAACAGGTCATCGGTAGGCGTATATTCAACGCTTAAGCGACCCGCTATGACGTCCTTGTTATAGTTTTCAGTATCTTGGCCCTCTAATGCTGAGGTTTTAAATTCACCAAAACCATCTCGATTTAAGCTGGCAAAGGCGAAACCAACATAGAGCTTGTCATCAACAATGGGGAATTGTCCTGCGACTTTAACATCCTTTTGACCAAAGCTACCTGCAGTACCTTTAAGGCTCAATTCTCCGTCACCGGTCATTTTCTTTGTGACGTATTTAATTGCACCACCGATAGTGTTTTTGCCGTATAACGTGCCTTGTGGCCCACGAAGCACCTCAATACGCTCCACATCAAGAATGTCTAGCACTGCACCTTGCGGACGAGCAATATAGATATCATCAATGTATATACCGACACCAGGCTCATAGCCCCAAAGTGGATCTTCTTGACCTACGCCACGAATAAAAGCGGTAAGCGTAGAATTAGTGCCTCGGCTAGATTGTAATGTGGTATTGGGAGAAAACTGCTGAATTTCAGTCATTACGCTGATGCCGTTTTCTGCCAGTTCTCTTTCACTGACAGAGGTCACTGCAACAGGAACATTTTGTAAACTTTCAACCGTTTTACGAGCAGTCACTTCAATGCGCTCTAAAACAGCTTGCTTGTCGCCGCTGTTATTTTCTTCATCAGCAGCAACGGCATACTGTGCAGTTAATACCGACGAAATGGCTAACGCAATACAACTCATTTTAATAGTATTCTGTTTCATACAGATCCCCGTGGTAATATTTATTATTAATGGTTTTGTTTACTACTCGTGTTGGTTTACTACTAACTGTTCACATATTGACTGTATAGCATTTTCAACAGCATTGAATCGGTACTATAGTAGTATGTGTTTTGGTCTATAAATTCTAAAAATATTAAGCTAATACATATTAAAAACATAAAGTTATCAAGATACCTTAATTAAACTCCCCAAAGCTTAATGATCTCAGTAACGCTACTTATTGGCGCTCTGAGTAGAAAGTCACTCTCTTCTCCACCATGTTTAATATCTGGATTGACAGCAATTCCGTGTCCGAAATCTTTGATGGTGATAAGTTCTATTAACGCCTTATTTTGAGCATTTTCCCACCGAGAAATACTGTAGCCAGATTCATTTGTGACAGTTGGGTTAGTGTCAGATTGAGTCAATATTTGCCACTGAAAAGCTAACATTTGCGCATTATTAGCGTTGACGACATTGTCCCTGTCTCCAGTCCAAATGCTTAATGAAGGCCAGCGAGTTTGCAGAGGATGTATTGTTTTAGCAAATTGAGCTAATTCCTCAACCGATTGTGACGGACCTTTTTTCATACAAGATATCGCTTTGATAAGATTATCGGCACAAGGATATGGCAACCCAGCAATAACAGCGCCGCCTTGAAATAAGTCTGGATAATTGACGAGTGCCGCACTAGCCATAGCGCCGCCAGCAGACAGTCCGATCACATATACGTGCTTTGTACCTAATTTCTCTTGAGTAGCCAGAATCATATTTTTTATTGACAGCATTTCGCCACTATCAAGCTGTGTATCTTGACTCGCAAACCAGTTAAAACAACGTTTCACATTATTTTGATAACTTTGTTGTGGAACTAAAACCGCAAAATTATTTTCCAATGCTAAAGAGGTCAATCCACTTTTATTAGCCAGTTCCACGCCATCTTGAATACAGCCATGAAGTAAGACAATCAAAGAAGCATTACCAGTACGCGGAACATTCAAGTTTTCACTAACCGGGAGATAAAAGCTTGTTAGGGCTCCTGGGTTATCTCCAAAACTTGTTAGCGGGACATAGGGCATCTCAGCGGCTTGAACAGGTAGCATCCAAAAGGTCCAACACAGGGCAAGAAGCTGCATAGTTAGACCATATTTTTTATTTCTCATTTCAGCAGTTTCCAAATTTGTCATAATCATAACTTGCTGAATTTTACTGCAAACTGCAATGGCACTTTAGATCCACATAGGAGAAAGATTATATTGGAATGACTCTAAACGGTGTGGTCGGGATAATACGAGTGGAATGGGAAAAGAGGTTTAGAAAACGGGTATATTAGAAACGACAAAGGCCTAGCATTTCTGCTAGGCCTTCTAAATTTGGCAGGGGTGGCAAGACTCGAACTCGCAACCATCGGTTTTGGAGACCGCTGTTCTACCAATTGGAACTACACCCCTGTTGACGAGGGCATTATGCTAAAACCCCCTCCAAAGGTAAAGTACTTTTTTAAATAAACCGTTCAATTGCAGTTTTTTCAGGCAAGTTAGCCATTCTAACTGGTTTATGAGTCGATGATGTTGTTACATGTTGGTTCTAGACATTGGTTAATTTCAACGGTGACATGGCTAAGCTGCGAAAACTTACGCTCAAGTTGTTGCTTTATTTGCACAGCGTTGATGTCATTGTGAACCAAAATCGAAACAATGGCAGCATAATGCTCAGCACTGACCTTCCAGATATGAAGGTCGGTAACAATAACACCATCATGTTCAAGAAATTGCTTAATTTGCGATTTCTGATGTAATGATATTGAACCATCAAGCAAGATTGGACTAGTTTGTTTCATTAATCCCCATGCCCAACGAGTAATAATCACCGCACCGACAATCCCCATTACAGGATCTAAGAAAGTGAGTCCCATATACTTACCAAAGACTAACGCCACTATAGCTAATACTGACGTTAAAGCATCTGCAAGAACATGGAAATATGCAGCTCTTAAATTATGGTCATGATGAGGTTTTGGCTGACTTTTATGTTCATGTTCATGTTCATGTTCATGTTCAGCGTGATGATGATCATGATCATGGGTATGATGATCTTTCAATAAAAATACACTGACAATATTGACTGTAAGACCAATAAAGGCAACAAAGATAGCTTGGTTAAAATAGATTTGTTCTGGATTAATTATTCTAACTAAAGACTCAATCAACATTATCAACGCAACCATACCTAAAGCAATTGCACTGGTAAAACCACCTAATACACTCACCTTCCCAGTACCAAAAGCAAATTTCGGATTATCAGCATTTTTACGGGAGTATCGATACGCGAATAAGGTGATCATGAACGCTGCGGCATGTGTTCCCATATGCCAACCATCGGCCAATAGTGCCATAGATCCATAAATTGAGCCGGCAATAATCTCGGCTAACATAGTAATGATCGTTAATATAAGAACATAAAGAGTATTTCGCTCACCATCAGAGTTATTATGACTAAATTGATGATGATGTTGCCATTGCTTTATAGGATGAGATTGAGGAGTCATATCAGCATTTATGAAGGAGAAATTAAGACTCCATTATTTATGTATTTACTATTAATTATCAAGCCCAAACCATAGAAAGTGATACACCTGTAGCATAAATAACAATAGTAATCGTTATTGTTATTGATAATCCCCCTTTTACTAAAAAGATAAGCAATAAAATCGTTTTCATCTAGTATTTTGTACTTTAATAGGCGTAAGAAAGTGACCAAATGGCTCTGTCGAGGAACTGTCTCTAGCAGGAAGTAGTCAGGGTCATCTAAATCTGTACACAAACTAATGTGGTCAACTAAAACTGTACACAAACAGGCGTTTTTATGCTGCCATTTCGGTTGCTGTTGGAGCCATATAATTGTTATAACTATGACCTCGTTTTGTATCGTAGTGCTTCTGTATATCATTCAGCACATCATGCTTCGTTTCATCAAAACTATTGAAGCCATACTTAGCATCCATTCTATTTTAAAGCTTCTAAAAAACGTTCCCCCAGCAGTTTCCTCGTCGGCTCATACATCGAGTTATCTGATATTTCCACAGAAGGCTAGTGTAGTGACAACTCAGGTCAGAATGAAACACTAGGTTTCTAGGACGCCCACGGTTTTCAAATGCCATTCTTAATGCTGCACAAGTCAAATCGGTATTAGGACTGTCAGAGCACGCCCAACCCACTATCTTTCTCGCGTATAAATCCATTACCACCGCTAAATAGAGCCATTTCGTTCCAGACCAAACATAGGTCACATCACCACACCAAACCTGATTTATTGCTTCAACGTTAAACTGCCGCTTTAACAAATTAGGGGCTATTTTAGATTCATCATTTGCTATCTTGTAACGATGCTTTCTGGGTTGATTACTAATTAGCCCTGCATCTCTCATTAAACTCGCGGCCTTATAACGGCCAACATTTTCACCCAGTTGATTAAGCTGACCTGCTATCGTTCTTGCCCCTGCAGAGCCACGACTATCACGGTGGATTGCAATTGCTTGCTGGCGCAATTTTTCACGCTCAGGTTTCACTAACCCACGGTGTTTGAGATGGTAATGATAGCTGCTTCGCGGTATTTCAAATAAATGGCAAAGCTGTTTGACGATGTTCTGCTCTCTCGATAACGATTCAATTAACGCTATCGTTTGATATTGTCTTGCATTAAGAGAGCGGTAGCCTTTTTTAGGATGTCTTTCTCCCATTCAATCTTCTTAATTTGCGCTTCAAGCTCTTGAATTCGTTTTTGCTCAGGAGTGATGGCATGAGATGATGGGGTAATACCTTCAAATTCTTGTCTAAGTTGAGTCACCCAACGTCTAATCGCTGTTGGACTTGCCCCTGTAGCCTTGGAAGCTTCACTCGTAGTGTAACCTTGTTTAATAACGAGGTTTGCAGCATCTATTTTAAATTCTGTTGAGTAAGTTGGTTGAGTTTTCATACTTTTTACACCGTTTTGTTTTAAGGGGAGTTTACCTCAATCGGTGTACAGATTCATTAAGCCACAATACCCTAGCAGCGAAGCGATACTAGCAGCGAAGCGATACTAGCAGCGAAGCGATACTAGCAGCGAAGCGATACTAGCAGCGAAGCGATACTAGCAGCG
>NZ_JBEOPO010000011.1:0-117909 GCF_040310145.1 Shewanella sp. S1-49-MNA-CIBAN-0167
TAACGTGGTTGGTGCAATCCGACTTGGTCACTTAACAGAAGCGGTCATTGAGCAATATAGCAAAACGGTTAACGGTGCATCCATCATCGATTTTTTAAACCAAATTAGAGCGCGTTACTCAACAAGTGGTGTTATCCATTTGGTGCTTGATGGCGCTGGATACCATCGAAATGCCTTAGTGGTTAAAGAGGCTAAAAATCTGAATATAACATTGCATTACCTGCCACCTTATAGTCCAAATTTAAACCCAATAGAACGATTGTGGAAGGTAATGAATAAGCATGCGAGGAATGGGCAATACTTCGCAACGACAAAAGAATTCCGACGAAAAATCACTGACTTTTTTAGCATCACCCTCCCCGATATTGCCGATACACTCGGTGATACAATTAATGATAACTTTCAGAAATTAAAACCTGCAGTTTGAATTCACTTGAGTATATAAGGTAAGTCTACCGGAAGAAATGGAGCTCGGTAGGCTTTTAGTCATCGAACTTCAGCCAAAATCGACATTCACTCGAGTCACAATTATCTGAATGTCAGAGAAACAAAAGGCTACTACACGTTATCGCGTAATAGCCCCAATGTAAGTAACCCCATCTTCAAACCCGAGTTAAGGTTAAGTAAATTGGTTAGTTAGTTGATCAATATATCACTAGGTTATTTTTTATTTTCCCATGGCGTTTTGGCATTCATGTCTGATAAATCATAAGGCGTTAACTGATAAACGTAATAGTTAAGCCAATTACTGACTAATAAACTGCCATGGCTATGCCAACGGACAATAGGATCTTGATTGGGATCATCTTGACGGTAATAATTTTTGGGAATATCAGGGTTAAGTCCCTGGCCCACATCGCGGACATATTCTTCGTTTAACGTGTCTTTTTGATACTCAGGATGGCCCATAACAAACACATTATGGTTATCGCGACTGAGCACAATATAGGCCCCAGCTTCATCAGATTCTGCCAACACTTCTAAATCAGGATGTTGGCGAACTTGTTCGATGTCCATTTCAGCAAATCGTGAATGCGGCGCAAAAAATTCATCATCAAAACCACGTAATAATGGATGCGGGTCGCTGGTTCGGCGATGATTAAATACCCCTGTACGTTTGTTCGCTAATAACCGACGGTGCAAATCATATAGATGATAAAAACCAGCATGAGCAGCCCAACACAGAAATAATACTGATGTCACATGTTGTTGAGACCAATCCATAATCTCGCGAATATGGTCCCAATATTCAACATCTTTAAAATCAATTTGCCCTAGCGGCGCGCCCGTAATAATCAAGCCATCGTAATTGTTATGTCTGATGTCTTCAAAATCACGATAAAAAGTATTCATGTGGTCCACTGAAGTGTGCTTCGATTCTTTATCATGAATGCGTAATAAATCAACCCCAACCTGCAATGGTGTGTTACCCAGTAAACGTAATAGTTGGGTTTCTGTTTCGATTTTATTAGGCATTAAATTCAAGATTAATACCCGCATTGGACGAATGTCCTGATTGGCTGCACGGGTTTCTGACATCACAAAGATATTTTCTGACTCTAAAATACTTGCCGCTGGCAGGTTATCTGGAATTCGAACCGGCATACTTGTTACCTTTTGTGTGGATTAAACAAATTATCTTGCGTTTGTAACCATAAGCATCTTACTTAACAATGAGCTTGTCGTAACGATCATATCGTCGCTTAACCGACTTACATAGAATGTGCAGACATAATTAACGTATTTAACCCTGCATTTATTACCGATTGAGATCACAAAACCGATATAAATTTTTGCCTAAAAAACCGCCCAAACATCTGCATTATCATCGTCACATTATGTTAAAAAAATAATGATCTACCTGTCTATAAGGCTTGTAGCATGCTCGACTACCCTATCATGGCCGTGAGTACCAAGCGCTCACGGTTAACAGCTTTTATCATACACAAGGATGTCTAGAAGTCTACACGTCTTAGTCGAAAAATTTTCCTGCTTGTTATCAATAACTGATATTCCTATTATAAGGCACCATATTACGATGATGTTTACTATGTTGACAACGACGTCTACCGCGACAGCAATGATTATTGGTGCCAGTTCGCAATTAAGCCAAGCGCTTGCACGGCAGCTATCTGAACAAAACGTATCCCTAGTACTTTTTGTACCAGAAGCTGATCAGCTAACTGAATTTTGCCAAACCTTACCTGGGGAAGTGACTGTATACCCTTTAAGTATTGGCCAACCTGAACGGTTAATTGAGCAGCTCACCACGGCATGGGAGCAACACAATGGCGCTCATCTAGTGATAGTGAATACGGGTGTGAATCACTACGATGCCACGCTACCTTGGCCGATTGAACAACATATTATTGATGTGAATGTCAGAGGATTTGCCGCCATCAGTAACTGTATTTTTAAATTAATGTGCCAACAAGGTTATGGTCAACTCGCCGCTATTAACTCTATTGCCGGCCAGCGCGGTGGACCAAATGTGGCTTACCATGCATCTAAAGCGTTTGCGGTTAATTATCTACAAGGTTTGTGCATGCATGCGCAACGATTGAAATTGCCCATTACCATCAGCGATATTCAATTAGGGTTATTTGACAAGGCTATGTTACTCAACACTGCATTTTTATTGTCGCCGATAGACAAGGTTGCCAAACAAATATTAACCGCCCTTAAAAAAGGTAAACGGCGAGTATATGTCACTAAACGTTGGCGTGTTGTTGCGTGGATGAATCGATTATTACCTGAATATATTTATAATACCCGTCATTGGAAACCGCGTAAAAAAACCAAGTAATTCATACCAATAAAAACAGGAACATATTAGTTCCTGTTTTTTTATACTCTTACTTTAGCTTCACTTAACTTACTTTAGCTACACTTATTTTGCTTTATTTTTGCTTATTCTTGCTTATTTATTACTGTCGCTTAATAAGTATAACCCACACTTATCATATAAACCCATGGATCAATATCGGTCTCCACTACCACATGATCCGCGCCTAAATCAAAGCTCACGTCGGTTGAGATTTGTGCATACCACACGGACGCATTAACTAACCATCTTTTGTCAATTTGATAATCAAGTCCAACTTGACCTGCCAAGCCCCAAGAGTTAGATAAACTTAAATTATTTAAACCAAGATCTTTCGCTTCTTGAGTAAATTCATTGTCATAGAAATTAGTAAAGTTAACCCCTAAACCAATATAAGGACGCAAAGCCGATTGTGGATCACCAAAGTAATATTGTGCTACCAGTGTCGGAGGCAATTGCTTAGAGTCAGCTATTTTACCTAATTCGCCCAGTGACACATCGTGGCTAAAAGGCGATGCGGCCAATAATTCAATACCAACATTATCAGTTAACATATAACCAAAATTTAGCCCTAACTGCACATCACTATCAACGCCAAATTCAGCAATATTGGCCACTACAGGGCTCGACTCATTAGGGGCTACCATCGCCACACCAGCCCGAACAATAATGTCACCGGCTTGATGGGCTGCGGCGCCAAATGATAAACCAGCAGTTAATAAAGAAACGGCAACTAAACTTAGGGTAATTTTCTTATTCATTTTTTAACACTCCTTGGTAATGACAACCGGATGCAAATCAATTGCATCCTCAACATTCGCAGTCAACCTACCTAAGTCATTGATGAATAACATTGATCTAGATCAGTTAAAACAGAATACCTCTAAAGTGGTAGTGCTTTGTTCAAATATACTTGATTTGGATCACAAGTTTCACAAAGTGGATCTGCATCTGAATCTCATATTAAGGAAAAGTGCGAGGCAAGAACGGGGGTGTTGAGTGATAAATAGCCGTGACTGAAGATAACTTAATCGTTAAGCTCAGATCGTGATATTAAATGGTCTCTAACAGCTATTTCCCCTCGTTGAGCTTCGTTAACTTAGGGTATTGGGTTAGCCAGTTTTTTTGAACTAGTCTGGATTCAAAAACACTAATATCACGCTTGGGGTTGGCACATAACGTGAGAGCAAAAAGACCTTCTAATCCAAAAACAGCATCCACGCTTATCTCATGCTCATTGATTGAAATAGAAGGCGAGCTTAGGGTTAACGCTGTGGAGTTATCGACATTAACATTGACTAACTTAACACCCACAGCAGTTTGTTTTTCAGGCCAATAAGACATGGCGTCAAGGCACGAGGAATAAGCAGGATCGCCATGTTTAACATGCATTCTGGCTTGATTTTTAACTGACCAGGGTAAATCTGCTCGCTGCCTAAGTTCGGCTTCAATGGCGCGGTCTCGCTCCACTGACACATTGATATCACACCAATATATAACATCAATATCATTTAACGGCTGCGGCTTAAACTTGTGTAATTTATCCCATACCAAATTACGCACAAAGCCTGCAGCGATATACCAATCTGTAATATAAAGTGGTTGTAATACCGCACGGCAAATGTGCAAGGCATGCAGACGCTGAGCATCATCTTGCAACCATGTCGATAACTGCCCAGCTAAGTCATCTGGCTTCAATGGATGTAACGTTCGCTGACTAGCTGGCATCATGCTGTTGCTCTGGTGCTGCATCAGCAAAGGCCGCTAATTGTTGGCACTCATCCCAAATGCTGACAATATTTGGATATGCTGCAAGGTCAAGATTAAAGCGCTTGGCATTATATACTTGTGGGATCAGACAAATATCGGCCAGTGAAGGCTTATCACCAAAACAGAAACGTCCGCAGTGGTGACTTAGTTGTACTTCTAACGCAGTAAAACCAAGGTGGATCCAATGATGATACCAGCGCATTTTATCGGCTTCTGACACACCCATTTCATTGACTAAATATTGTAATACTCGCAAGTTATCTAAAGGGTGAATTTCACATGCAATCGCTTGGGCCATACTGCGCACAATGGCACGATCTTCAATATTGGTTGGAAGCAAGTGATGTTGCGGATACTTGTCTTCAAGAAACTCGATAATGGCCAGTGATTGTGATAATGTCAGTTCACCTTGCTCACCGTTATCAACCAATACCGGCACTAAATGCTGCGGATTGAGTTGATGATATATTGCAGAGTTTTGTTCACCGCCATTATTCACTAAATGCACCGAAATATGCTCTGCCGTTAACTGTTTTAAATTTAACGCAATCCGCACCCGATAAGCCGCACTTGAACGCCAATAGCCGTAGAGTTTCATGTCAATATCCCTGTTGTTTTATGATTAAAAAAGGCAATAACGATTTATCGCTATTGCCTTTTTATGTCGATTTATATCACTGCAATAATCTTAGGCTTTGTACTCAACCACTTTTTGATCAATAGAGCCAAAAATACTCACACCGTTGTCATCAAACATTTCAATACGAACGCTGTCGCCAAAGTGCATAAAGGATGTTGATGCTTTACCATCGGCAATAATTTCAAGCATACGCTTTTCCGCCAAACAGCTTGAACCCGCACTGCGATCATAATTTGAAATGGTGCCAGAACCAATAATAGCCCCGCTACCTAATGGACGCGTTTTAGCCACATGTTCCACTAACTGACTAAAGTTAAAGGTCATATCAACACCCGCATTGGGGCGGCCAAACAATTCACCATTTAAGTGGGTGACCAATGGTAAATGTACTTTACTGTCTTGCCATTTATCAGCTAATTCATCTGGGGTAATAGCAATAGGCGAAAATGCACTTGATGGCTTAGATTGGAAAAAACCAAACCCTTTACCTAACTCGCCGGGGATCAAGTTGCGCAGTGATACGTCGTTGACTAACATCAATAATTTGATGTGTTTAGTGGCATTTTCGCTGCTAACACCCATGGCAACATCATCGGTAATGATGGCGATTTCTGATTCAAAATCAATTCCATACTCTTCACTTGTCACTTCGATATTGGCTTTAGGGGCAATGAAACAGTCTGAACCGCCCTGATAGACTAAAGGATCCGTCCAAAATGATGCTGGCATTTCAGCGCCACGTGCTTTACGCACCAGTTCAACGTGATTCACATAGGCACTACCATCGGCCCACTGGTATGCACGAGGTAACGGAGATAAACAACGTGCTTCATCAAAATCGGCTGCATTGTCCATTTGGCCATCGTTAAGCGCTTCATAAAGTTCATTTAATTGTGGATACAATAAATCCCAAGCATCAAGTAATTGCTGCATTGTATGGGCAATAGCAGGTACAGCGACCGCTTTGGTTAAATCTCTACTGACTAACATCAATTGGCCGTCGCGACGTCCGTTGTGATAACTTGCAAGTTTCATTATGGCTCCTAAATACTGGATGAACGTGGCGGATAATCCACACTACACGCTCAATTTGATCATACAAATAACCCATCACAGCAAAAAAGCCTATAGCGTATGCTAAATCACATTTTGCTGGCATTAATGGATATTTGTAAATTATTGGTTACTTTAATATAAAATAATCGAAAACACTGATTTACAGCGTTAAGGTGACTAAAATGCCATCAAAATAGTTGGCATTAAATCGTTACATTACTTTTTTTTACTAATACTGTAATCGCGTAATTTATTGGCAATGGCGGTATGCGATACCCCAAGTTTTTTTGCTAATTGGCGTGTACTTGGGTACGCAGGGTATAACCGACGCAATAAACCTGCTTCGTATTCTTTCATGGCTTGGTCTAGGGTGCCTTCAAATTCCTCATCGAAGTAACCAAAGCCTTCAGCATAGGATGGTAATTTAAGCTGCTCGACCGTCAATTCAGTTGAACCGTCCCACATCGACACCGCTCTAAAAATCGCATTTTTCAATTGACGTACATTACCCGGCCACGCATAGGTAAACAGGTAATCACGACAGCTTGCCGAAATACGCCTTAAGGGACTCGATAACTGCTGACTATAATGTTCTAGAAACATTTCAGTTAACGGGATCACATCCACACGGCGCTCACGCAGTGATGGCATGTGATAACTGAGTACATGAATACGATAATATAAATCTTCTCGAAATTCGCCGGTTTGGCAAAGTTCAGCTAAATGTTTTTGGGTTGAACAGATAATCCGCACATCAGCGCGCACTTCTTCATCACCGCCAATCCGCCTAAAGGTTCCGTCTTGCAATAAACGCAGTAATTTGACTTGCGCCGCTTTGGACATCTCAGCAATTTCATCAAGAAACACAGTCCCGCCTTTGGCTTCTTCAAATAGACCGCGTTTAACGACAGTGCCATTACTGACAAAGCCAAATAATTCTTCTTCTGCAACGCTATCAGGCAGCGCGGCACAATTAATGGCAATGAAAGGATGTTCACGGCGCATGCTAGCATCATGACTAGCACGAGCCATTAGCTCTTTACCTGTGCCGGTTTCACCGGTGATCAGCAAGGGGGCATCTAGTTGCGCCATCCGTTTTGCTTGCTTGAGTATCTCTTTCATTTTGTCACTAACGGCTAATACGTTATCAAACCCAGTAGTCTGATTTTGCAGTGCATTAAACTGTTTACCCACTCGGGCTGGCGATTTCAGCGAGATAACCGCACCGGCTAAAATCGTTTTGTCATTATCATCAGGCAAGAAAATTGGCAGCATTTCGGCTAGATATTCACTGCCATTAATTTGCACCCGAGTCGCCTGAGCCAATACCGGCGTTTCGCTCATCCAACGGGCAACGTTAAACCCTTGTACCCAATGATTAAGTGACTCACCCACTACCTCATGTTCACCCATACCGAGCGTCAATAACGCTGACTCATTAGCAATGCGGATCCGACCTTTAGCATCGGTTGAAAAGACTGAATCAGGTAAGGTTTTAAGTAAGGTTTTTAGAGCGTAATGCTCTTGCTCTGATGGCATAAATGACACAGTACGAACATCATTTACACTTTCAACCTTGCGGATTTGCGGCATTAACTCGCGCAGTGTTTCAAAACTAATCTCAGCAAATTGCAGAAATAAGAAACCCCGATTACTGGCATCAATAGCCATTAAGTTAATGCCGTGATTTTCAAGCACGACGAGGATGTCTTTCGCTAAACCCACGCGATCAATACAGCTGACTTCCAAACGCATAATGTAACGATTCCCTATTTATTTAAGGTTTGTTTCGGAAATTTGGCATAACGTTAGAGGGATATGGCTTCGGTGGCAAGTGAAGTTTACAGCAGAATTGTAACAGAGCAATTATTTCAGCATATTACGTTAACGTAATATACTGAAATCGATGGTGATCGTCATTAATCTACAGCAACTGGTCGCTCTTGGCTGCCATAATAAAATCATTCTTATGGAGCCCTTTAATGGAATGTGACCACCAGGTCACCGTCACTTTACCCCATTCAGTTAAGATCCCAGGGTGGTGAAATTCAGCCTCAGCTAAATCGGCCAATTTATTGGTAAAAGCCATGGCCAATTTAAAGTTTTTGAATTTATATACCCGCTCCAGCTGCATAATACCGTCACGAACTTCCACGCCCCAATCGGGGATCATACCGATAAGCTCAGCTAATTCAGCATCGGTCACTTTAGGTGCATCCGCTTGGCATGCTTCACATTTCATCTCAGTTAATGCGTTCATTTACACTCCTTGACTTAATTAAATGGTTATCTTGCTTGCAGGCTGACGAGTCAAATGATGCTTACCTCAGCTGCAGTTAATCATTAGCTTGCTTTCACTTTAGGGGCAAACTTAGGCTCAAACATGCCTAATTGTCGCGCTTTGGTTACCATTGCCATAATATCCATACGCGCAACTTCATCAAGGTAGTCAATATTTTCAATCACGTAATAAATAGGCTGCATAATATCTATACGATAGGGTGTGCGTAATACATCCAGTAGATCAAAAGGTTTACGTTCTGGTGCATCACTTAGCGCATACAGGGTTTCTCCTGGTGAACTTAAAATACCGCCACCATAGATGGCTAAAGGCTCATTTTTCGCTTGAACCAAACCAAACTCAATAGTGAACCAATATAATCGTGCTAAAAAGACCCTTTCTTCTTTTGACGCAGCAAGCCCTAATTGACCATACATATGCGAGAAATGAGCAAATGATGGGTTGGTTAATAATGGGCAATGACCAAATATCTCATGAAAAATATCGGGTTCTTGTAAATAATCAAACTCTTCTTTGCTACGAATAAACGTTGCTACCGGAAATTCTTTATTGGCCAATAATTCAAAGAAACGTCCAAATGGAATTAATGCGGGCACGGCTGCCGTTTTCCAGCCTGTGGCGTCTATTAACACTTTATCAATTTCAGGTAACTGTGGAATACGATCAATAGACATGCCTAATGCATCTAACCCTTGTAGGTAAGCATGACAGGCTTTGCCCGGCATATTGGCCACTTGGCGTTGATACAATTGTTGCCATAATTGATTCTCATGTTCTGAATAATCTATGTAACCCTGGGCATCAGGTTGATGTGCAATATACTTTGTTGCTGTACTCATAAGCTCCACTTTACGTCAACTTCAGTTATTACATAGTGTGCCATGGTTAACGTTTTGTTAACTCCCTCACCATTTTTTGTCGCTGGGATATGTTGCTTGAAATGTAAACAAATGGGTACAGGCACGATTAAAGGGTGTTTTATATGACGATTGCTTAATTATCCAACACTGATAGGAACAAGCTGTCATGCGGTTTATAAGCCGACCAGTAATTATTTCAACATGAATGCCATAATTTAAATGGCTATTGAACTGTGATAATTTACAATAACCGTTGAACTTGACTCATTAATTCACAGGACGATTTATCTATGGCTATTTTGGTAACCGGTGGTGCCGGCTATATTGGCACTCACACAGTCGTTGAGCTATTAAATGCCGGACAGGAAGTGATTATTGTTGATAATTTATCAAATTCAAGTGTTGAAGCCTTAGCCCGTGTTCATACCATTACCGGTAAAGATGTGACGTTTTATCAAGGCGATATTTTAAACAAAGCCTTACTGCAAAAAGTTTTTGCTGATCACAGCATTGAATCTGTCATTCATTTTGCGGGATTAAAAGCCGTCGGTGAGTCAGTAGCAAAACCGTTGAAGTATTACGAAAATAACGTTACTGGCACCATCATCTTATGCCAAGTGATGGCAGAAAATAACGTTAAGAACCTAGTCTTTAGCTCATCGGCCACTGTTTACGGCGACCCTGCTAGCCTGCCCATTAAAGAAGACTTCCCAACAGGCGCAACCAACCCTTACGGCCAATCTAAATTAATGGTTGAGTATATTTTAGCGGACTTACACAACTCGGATAACAGTTGGAATATCGCCCGTTTACGTTACTTCAATCCTGTTGGCGCTCACGAAAGTGGCCTGATTGGTGAAGATCCTAACGATATCCCTAACAACTTAATGCCATTTATTGCTCAGGTTGCTGTTGGTAAACGTGAAAAATTAAGCGTCTTTGGTGATGACTACAACACCCCAGATGGCACCGGCGTGCGTGATTATATCCACGTTGTTGATTTAGCCGTAGGCCATTTACAAGCATTGAAAAAGCTGCAAACTAAACCTGGGTTAGTGACTTATAATCTCGGGACAGGCATAGGCTACAGTGTGTTAGACATGGTCAAGGCGTTTGAAAAAGCCTGTGGTAAAACCATTGCCTATCAAATCAGTCCCCGCCGCCTTGGTGATATCGCAGCCTGCTATGCAGACCCTAGTTTTGCCGCTACAGAGCTTAACTGGCATGCAACCCACTCAGTAGAGGACATGGCCAATAGCAGTTGGAAATGGCAATCAACTAATCCTGATGGTTATAAATTGCCAAGCACTTAACAATTTTTTGCTGCAGCTAATGCTAATATTGCCTGCAGCAAGCCCGTTTCGGTCTAATTGGGATAATAATGAGTCAAAGCATCAATCAAAGTCGTCGGAATCTTTTTAGTCGCAGAAAAACCAATGTTATCCGTCCGCCTTGGAGCAAAGCTGACCAAGAATTTACCGATAATTGTACCCGCTGTGATAAATGCATTACCGCATGCGAAACAAGTATTATCAAACAAGGCGATGGTGGCTTTCCTGAAATAGATTTTAGCCTTGGTGAATGCACGTTTTGCCAGAAATGTGTTGATGCATGTCCAGAACCAGTGTTTGAACGCGCTCAATCCTTACCTTGGTCAATTACCGCCAGCATAAAAGAGAATTGCTTAACCTATGAAGGCGTCTGGTGCCAGAGCTGTAAAGATGCCTGCGATCCGCGCGCAATTAGCTTTATCATGGCGGTAGGACAAGTGCCTAAACCCGTTATAGATACTGACGCTTGTAACGGTTGCGGTGCTTGCGTGTCCCCTTGCCCTGCGGATGCGATAATTATCGGCCACCCAAGCTAATTTTTATCCCAAAGCGTAGAAAGATATTAAGTATTCAATCAGCGATTTTGGTGTTGTTCATTAGCCTTTAGCGCTATATTACCCTCTCAACGTAGACATAAGAGCACTAAGATGTTTGGTCAAAAAAAACCTGCTAACTCACTAAGCTTTATCGCGCAAGAATGCCATTTAACCGGTAAACTCATTTTCAGCGGTGATGTGCTCATTGCGGGCCATGTCAGTGGCGATATTAAAGCACAAGGCAATGTGACCATTGAACCGAGCGGCACCGTCGATGGTGATGTCTTATGTCGCGAGTTGATGATTGCTGGGCAATTAACTGGCAAGGCACGCTGTAAAAAAATAACGCTTCATGATCAAGGTATTTTTGAAGGTGATGCATATTGTGAAAACATTGAAATTTTAGATGTTGGTCAGTTTTTAGGTTATCGTCACCGCGATCCTCTCACAACCGCCTAATGAGTGGCTTCGGCAGGCATTTTACCTGCAGCTTTAACTTGCACAATAATAGGGCCAACGGTTATCAATATTATGTCAGCTAACTTGCGATGGTTTGTCTAAAGAGGCCATCGATAATGTGGTGAATTACCGACAGTTAAGGAGGCTGCCGGTTAATGAGCTGGCACAATATTAACCACATCCACGATAAACTTCGTTTGATGAAGTGAGCTTAGTCAGTTGCCCTTGTAAACCAATAACATATTTTCGATAAAAATCCGTCCAGTTCATCATTTAACGCCCAAACTAATGCCTATTGATCATCACTGGTTTGAGCTTGTTGTTGCCATTGACGCAACAACGCCACAAATTCTTTGGGGTCTCGGTCTAAACTATCAATCGATAAATACACATGGTAACCCAACTGTTCATTCAACGTTTGACAACGATGGCCAAACATAGCCAGTACCCCACGATAACGTTCACCGTTAACCACTAACGGAGTGAACTCAGCACCTAAATAGCCTTCTAAACTTTGTAAGTCTTCATCCTGGGTGGCCGCGGTCATTAATAGTGGCCGCTGCTCGGTCAGTAATCCGGTGGCCAAGCGCAGTGAAATACAATCTAAAACGGGATTAATGTGTTTAAGCTTGACGCCAATATAAGGCAGTTCAATTAACTCCATGTTTTGATTTACTCGCACATTATCAAGTCGTTGAATATTGTGCCATTCAATAAACACTTGTCCGCGGCGATGAAAAAATGCTACGCCTGCTGTGGTTAGCTTAAAACTGACGGCTGGCTGGTACACTTTGGAGACACCTAAAACCAGCGCAACTGAACCTAAGGCAAAACACAGCATACCGGGCACAAAAAAGCCTTTAAACCCGATAAAAATAATTAAGCTAGTTACTAAACTCACCGCCCCAACAACGGTGAGTGTAATGCCATTACGTTTAATAAAAGGGCTGATTAATAACTCGTCAGTGACCACGATTTCTCCTTTAAACTAATTGTGATAGAAGTCTATTTTATGACTAATAGGTTTTATGACTAATAGGTTTTATGGCTAATAGTTTTTAATTATGTGAATTAGCTTATCTCTTTGATCTGCAACCACAACATGCCGACATATTCATGGATAGCTTTCTGAGATGCTAATAACTGATCTGCACCTAAGCCCCACCAATAACTTTGCCTAGCAATAAAGTCACTGGGCGCCGGCTGTGGTTGCATATCCAGTGAGGTAAATATTTGCATAGATCTAGGCATGTGCGTAGCCGACGTCACTAACCTAAACGGTCTATAGCCAACAATATTCTTAAGTGCATAAGCTTCTTCAATGGTATCTTTAGGTTGATTAAATACGACTATATTGGCTGTTGGGATCCCTAATTCTTCTGCGGCTTGTGCCATAATCGTCGCATGAGCTGTCGACTGGTTTCCACCACTCCAACCACTGACAACTAAGGTACAATGTTGACCGAGACCAAACTGACGAATGCCTTCGGTTAATCGAGCCAGTGCCGTCGACGATAGTTGCTGTACTGCGGTATGGCCATATTGCTCACGATTACCCGATCCCAATACCATCACAACACAAGTGCCAGTAATCGGTTGATGATTAACTTGATACTGTGATTCTAATGAATCCGCTAAAAAATAACTCACTTGCGATTGGCTTGTTAATGCTAGCACCAATATAGCGGTGATCAAGGCGACTCGGCCAAATCGCAGTAGCATGGCCCGTTGGGTTCGCCACAAGATGGCAGCAATAACAAGTAACATTATGCTAAAGGGGATCGGCATCACTAATTGCGATAAGATTTTTTTAAGCCAAAACATCGGTATATCACTTGATCAATTAACACTGTGGCTAGTTTATCGTTATCAGCTTCGAATACAAACCATATAGAGTAAACAAAAACGGCACTTGTTAAGTGCCGTTTGGTATAAGGAGCAGATTAACGCTCAATGATATGAATTAAGACTCGTTCTCACAGAAATGAAACTGAAGCTACGTCTGGTCTTTGCCCCACAGCCATGCTGCGCCGCGAACGCCTGAAGAAGCACCAAACTTATTCTTAACGACTTGGGTTCCGCATTCACGGCCAACAACATATTTGGGTAACACTTTAGGTAGTTCGGTATAAATGGCATCGATATTAGAGACGCCGCCACCGAGTACAATCATGTCTGGGTCCATCATATTAATCACGTGCGCAAGTGAACGCGCTAGACGATCGATATAACGCTCAAATGCAGCTGTTGCCAATGGATCACCCTGTTGCATCATTTCAGCAATTTGAATGCCACTGGTTGCTTCACCGCCTACGGCGCGAAAATCACGCACAAAGCCAGTACCCGAAATAAAGGTTTCAATACAGTCACGATTACCACAAAAACAAGTGGTGGTATTAAACTCATCGGCCGTCATCCAAGGTAGTGGATTATGCCCCCATTCGCCGCCAATGCCATTACCACCGCCATGTACACGGCCGTTAATGGCAATACCTGCACCACAACCTGTACCGATAATGCCACCAAAAACAACACCTTTACCGGCGGCAGCGCCGTCAACCGCTTCTGATACCGCAAAACAGTTTGCATCATTGGCAACACGCACTTCGCGGTTCAGCAATTCACTTAAGTCTTTGTCTAAAGGATGACCGTTAATCCAGGTTGAATTTGAGTTTTTTACCAAGCCGGTAAACGGTGACACGACCCCTGGGATCCCAACACCTACAGAACCGATTTGTCCTGTGGCCGATTCAGCATCGGCAACTAAACTCACAATGGCTTCAATGGTTCCAGGGTAGTTTTTGGGAGTAGAAATGCGCTTCCTGAAAATTTCAGCACCATCTTCGGCTAACGCCACTATTTCAATTTTGGTACCACCGAGATCGACGCCCATGCGCATCATAACTTGTCACTCCATTTGCTGATTATTAATTGGGATTCCATATTTGACCAACAAAGGCTGAAAACGATTCCAACTACTTGCGGGCAAACCATGCCGATGATGCGGCAATAAAATACGGATTTAAAATATTTTCTTTCTGGTTATATTGCAGTGGTGTTAGTGCCGGATATTCAACAACCCGTCCACCCGCACTTTCCAATACCGCTTGCGCTGCTGCAGTATCCCATTCACTGGTTAGGCCTAGTCTCGGATAAACATCGGCTTGGCCTTCGGCCACCATACAAAATTTCAATGAACTGCCGACGCTTAACATTTGGTGTTCGCCAATAGTCTGTAAATAAGCGGCAACATCTGGGCTAACGTGAGAGCGACTTCCAACTACAATAGGTGGCGATTGCACTGCTCGGTCATGAATATCTAATATCGATAACTGCCCGTTATGCTCAAGCCAAGCACCTTGGCCAACAATGCCGCTATAACATTTACCTAATACTGGCGCATAAACTACGCCGACTATCGCTTGTCCCTGGTGGATCAGCGCAATATTGACAGTAAATTCACCATTGCGTTTAATAAACTCTTTAGTGCCATCCAGTGGATCAATCAACCAATAGGTTTGCCAGGTTTGTCGTTCTGCCCAACTAATATCAGCATCTTCTTCACTCATCACAGCAATATCTGCAAAATGCTGTTTAAGGCCGGCAACAATCACATTGTGGCTAGCGATGTCAGCCGCGGTAACCGGGCTATCATCTTGTTTAACTTCAATCTGTAAATCAGTTTGAGCATAAACCTGCATAATGGCTTCGCCGGCTTGTTTGGCGAGAGTTACTATTTGCTGTAAGTCTGTTTTTGAAAATACAATGTTAGACAAATCAATTCCTTATCAAATTCATATCACGTTAGAGATCAACACACTATCGATACGACATTATGCCATTATTAACATCATAGATTGATAACCATTTGATTGCACTTCAATCAAAAATAACTAAGCACCGGTTTTCAACAACTAAGTATGATTGTTGAGTAACTGTATATTAACTCCGTTAGATACTAAGCCAAGCAACGTCACACTCAAGCAATACAGTCCATTTTTGTATTTGTATTCAACCGCTAGATATCGTTATGTCATCGTCTCGCATTCGCCAGTCAATATTAAAGCGCTATTATCACCTTCATTCTAATTATGATTAGCTAGGCTTATCAGTAATAAAATACCCCTAACCCCTTAATATTAAATATTTTACTGGCATTGAATGGTATTGCCGCCTTGCTTGGCTTGGATGACAACATCGCTAAAGCTTAATTCAACTTTCGCTTCCGTGGCCAGATAAAAAGGCGACACAAGTTTAGCAAAATCCATTGGCTCACCAGCGAAACAATTGAGCGATACACTGATGGCTTGCCATTCGCCTAATTTAGTATTGACCAGCTTGGCAATATCCACTTGTTGACGGCAATCACCTTCACACGCCAACCCTAACCACAACGGCTTTTGTACTGGTTGCAGCACTTTAATGCTCAGTGATAACGCTGAATGACCTTTGCTGTAGGCTCTAAAGTCGCGCGGGAAATTACTGATTAAACCAACAGTCCCTTGTTCACTACCATTAAAAGAGACTAAGCGTGCATCTTCTTGCACTACGCGATCCATAGTACGGATATTCAGTGCACTATTGTTTGCCACGCTGCTTGATAAGCCCTGTCGCTCATTATTGGTTGCTATGTACATTGACCAAGGAGATTTCACTGCGCGTTCAAATAAAGCTAAGTCTTCAAGTGTTTGAGTGGCTGAAAAATTATCTTCTGATAACTGATCTAAGGTTACCGCATCGGTTGACGCTGACTGATAGGTTAACCCATAGCCGTAAGGAATAAGCGGTTGATAGTCAGCTTGGGCTTGGGCGCTGTTATCTTGCGCTAATGGCACGTTAACTTGAGTTTGCTGTGGCGAAGATGGCCATGAGAATGACAATTTACCGACAAAATCATAAGCAACACTTCCATCTGGCTTAGTGAACAACACGTCTGCTATGCCTTGGCCTTCAGATCCTGGAAGCCACGCGGCAACAAACGCATCTGACTGGTTAAATTCAGGGTTAACCCACATTGGGCGACCGCTGATAAATACTGATACCACCGGGATCCCCTGTGCTTTGAGCTTTTTCAATAAAGCCAAATCGCGCTTATCGCCACGCTGATATTCTACGTTATCAATATCGCCGTTACCTTCTGCATAGGGCTCTTCTCCAAACACCACTATTGCAACATCAGGTTTTTGCTGCGGGTCAAATTCACCGGCAACACTCAATGTGGCTTTACCACCAGCTTGAGTCACCAATTTATCAATACCAGCGTAAATTGACGTAGCACCAGGAAAGTCACTATTTTGGTTATCAGTGCCCTGCCACGTAATGGTCCAGCCACCGGATTGTTTACCGATATTATCCGCAGCATCACCTGCAACCAACACCTTAACGTTCGGCTTTAGCGGCAATAATGATTGATTATTTTTAAGCAGCACTAATGATTCTCGTACCGCTTGGCGAGCTACTTCACGGTGACTTGCTTGACCAATTAATTCTGTTTTACCCGATAACGGACGATTGACAGGGCTAGGTTTTTCAAACAAACCCGCACGAAACTTGACTCGCAAAATACGGCTTACCGCATCGTCTATCCGCGCTTGACTAATCTCGCCGCGGTTAACTTGGGCGATAGTATTTTCATATAATGGTTTCCAAGCTGCAGTTGGCACCATAAAGATGTCTAACCCAGCATTGACGGCTTGCGCACAAGACTCATTAGTACAGCCTGCAACTTGTCCGTGACCGTTCCAATCACCTACCACAAAACCATCGAAATTTAATTTATCTTTAAGTACATCTGTTAATAGATATTTATTGCCATGATTTTTAACCCCATGCCAGCTATTAAATGATGCCATAACACTTTGTGATCCAGCATTGAGTCCACCCACATAGCCTTGTGCATGTATGTCATATAAGTCTTGTTCACTGGCCAGGTTTTCGCCCTGGTCTATGCCTTTTTCAGTTCCGCCATCACCTAAAAAGTGTTTTACCGTTGAAATAACATGTTGATCAGATAAAAAATCGCCTTTCACTGAGCCTTGTAGGCCTTCGACAATGGCATAAGCATAGGTTTTTACAATCTGTGGGTCCTCAGAATAACCTTCGTAAGTCCGGCCCCAGCGATCGTCACGCACCACCGCAACGGTGGGAGCAAATACCCAATCAATCCCCGTTACCATGACTTCTTTGGCTGTAATCGCAGCAATTTTTTCAATTAATTTAGGGTTATTGGCGGCGCCCAAACCAATATTATGCGGAAATAAGGTCGCGCCAATAACATTGTTATGACCGTGTACGGCATCGGTGCCCCACATGGTTGGAATATTAATGCCGTCGACGCTGTCATCAATTGATGCTTGATAAAATGATTCAGCTAACGCAATCCAATCTGCTGGAGTCGCGTGCTTGTCATTATTAGGATAAGCACCGCCACCATTAAGATATGATCCAAAACCATATTTACGCATATCTTCAACGGTAATATCACGGATCTCTGGCTGGATCATCTGGGCCACTTTTTGTTCAAGCGTCATCTTGGCCACTAATGCATCAATATTGGCTTCTAATGCTGGATCTTTTGCTATGGCTGGGGTTAATTGAGGCCAAATAGCTAATGACTTTGATGCGGTGTTCTCAGCGGTAACATTAATAACAGCGGCTTCTGTAGCAAGCTTATTTGTGGGTTGACTGTCGTTGCACCCGCTGAGGCTAAACAAAATACCTAAGGCAATCAAGCTGGTTTTTGTCGACGTTATGGCTATCGAGACACGCTGTAATTGAGTCTGTTTCATTGTATTTCCCTTACGCCATTTCTGTTGACACGGGGCGTTTTGCATCACACCCTATCAACCCGTAATAACCAATAAAGCCGTAACATAAAAGAGGCACAATAAACGCTAATTGAATGCCAATACTGTCCGCTAACATACCTTGAAATAACGGCAATACCGCGCCACCCACAATGGCTAAGCATAAAATGCCCGAACCTTGGCTAGTGTGTTGTTTTAAATCATGTAACGCTAAGCTGAAAATAGTGGGGAACATAATTGAGTTGCATAATCCGACTAGCAATAACGCCCACATGGCAACGGTGCCAGCACTTAACATGGCTGCAGCAACCAAAATACAAGCACATACCGCGTTAAACGCTAGCACCTTACCCGCTTTAATTTTTTGCATCACAGCAGCGCCAATAAAGCGCCCTACCATCGCACCACCAAAGTAGTAAGCAATATAATGTGCTGCCTGCGATTCAGACACCCCGCCAATATGATCTTGAGTTAAAAAACTGATCAAAAAACTGCCAATACCGACCTCAGCACCAACATAAACAAAAATACCTACCGCACCCAATACCAGATGTGGATATTGCCATGCGCTGCCTTTGACTGCTGCACTAGACTGAGTGTCTCGTTTACCCAGTAAAGGCAGTTTTAGCAAAATAAAAATGAATGCCAATACAAACAACGCACCCGCTAAAATAAGATAAGGCGTTTGTACTGCACTGGCTTGTTGCTGAACAGATAGCTGGCCAATCACTTCGCCAACTTCTGTGATTTTATCGTCGTGCTCCACCGTCGACAAAATTAACCAACTACCGAAAAATGGCGCAACGGTAGTGCCTAATGAATTAAATGCTTGGGTTAACGTTAACCGAGATGATGCCGTTTCAGCAGGGCCTAACGCACTGACATAAGGATTGGCTGACACTTGCAAAATAGTAATACCTGATGCTAATACAAAAAAAGCAAACAAGAACATATTGTAAGAGCCATAACTAGCCGATGGGTAAAACAGTAAACAGCCAATACAGGCAATAATTAATCCGGTAATAATACCTTTCTGATAACCAATCTTACCCACTAGCGCACCCGCCGGGATCGACACAATAAAGTAGGCCCCAAAAAAGCAAAACTGCACCAGCATCGCTTGGGTGTAATTAAGGTCAAACATATTTTTTAAGTAAGGGATTAAAATGTCATTGAGGCAGGTTAGAAAGCCCCACATAAAAAATAACGATGTTAACGCCACTAACGCAAAGCGAAAGTTCCCCTGCTGATGGGTTGAATTAATCTGAGTTAATTCTGATTGAAGCTGCGAAGTCGCCATGACATTCCCTTATTGTTGTTAATCGTTATGTTGGGTTGCAGTACCTTACGTCAGTGACAATATCACCAAAAATAATCTCCATATCGTCAGGTCAACACCGACAATGTTGCATTTGGTTCATTGATAATAATTAGCCGAATCAATTATTGACCTTTGGATAATTAATCACTAATCTCAATGTAAGCGCTTTCATTTTTAACATATCGATAACTGATGTCAACGATTTTTAAACGCTAGAGCATAATTTTTACTGTGTAGTTAACACGTCACAATGGCTTTTCTCGGGGTGTTTCAATCTAATACGTTATTAATAAAAATAGACAAAATTAATCAATACTAAGTGAATAAATATATGAAAATTATGTTACCAGCCGATTCCAAAATGCATTCAAAAGCGTTCACCTTTGGTGTGGCGACTGCTTCTTTTCAAATTGAAGGCGCAGTGGCATCACGCCTCCCTTGTATATGGGATACATTTTGTGCCACTAAAGGTAAAATTCGTGATAACTCTAACGGTGAGCAAGCTTGCGAGCACGTTAAATTATGGCGTGAAGACATTGATTTAATTGAATCATTAGGGGTTGATGCCTACCGTTTATCAATTTCCTGGCCTCGGGTTATGCACCAAGATGGCAGCCTTAACCCACAAGGTGTTCAGTTTTATACCGACTTACTTGATGAATTAATCCGTCGCGGTATTAAACCTTTTGTCACCTTATATCACTGGGATTTACCGCAACATATTGAAGATAATGGTGGTTGGTTAAATCGTCAAACGGCCTATCAGTTTGCGGACTACGCCGACAAAATCACTCAAGCGTTCGGTGACAGAGTGTATTCCTATGCCACCTTTAACGAACCTTTTTGCAGCTCTTACTTAGGCTATGAAATTGGCGTTCATGCACCTGGATTAGCGAAAAAGGCTTATGGTCGCCAATCGGCGCATCATTTATTACTGGCACATGGCCTAGCCATGAAGGTACTGCAAAAAAACAGCCCAACTAGCCAAAATGGTATTGTGCTTAACTTTACCCCTTGTTATAGCGCAACCGACAGCGTTGCAGACGTACAAGCCGCCGACAAAGCCGACCAATACTTTAATCAATGGTACATAAAACCGTTATTTGACCGGTGCTACCCAGACATCATCAATGATTTTGCCGCAGAAGATGTACCCATTATTGAAGACGGTGATTTTGATATTATCGCCCAACCCATCGATTTTTTAGGGATTAACTTCTATACCCGCGCGGTTTATAAAGCCGATGCGGAAAATGGCTTTAGCCAAGTAGACATGGTTGGCAAACCTAAAACCGATATGGGCTGGGAAATTTATCCGCAAGCCTTTACTGATTTGCTAACCTCATTACATGCGCTTTATCCATTACCACCGATATACATTACTGAAAATGGTGCGGCAATGAACGATAAACTGCTAGATGGCAAGGTAGATGATGTTGACAGAGTCAAATATTATGACGCCCACTTAAATGCAGTAAACAAGGCCATTGAACAAGGTGTTAATGTTGTGGGCTACTTTGCTTGGAGTTTGATGGATAATTTTGAGTGGGCAGAAGGTTATTTAAAACGCTTCGGTATTGTCTATGTCGATTATGCTAACCAACAGCGCACCTTAAAAACCAGTGCACACGCATATCGAGACTTTATTAGCGCAAGAAAATAACTAAACATAAAATGGAGATTAAGTCGTTATCTAAATGACTTAATCTTATTCAAACAGTTGCATCATTTTAAAATATAAAATAATAATTGAGGCATGTATGATCAGTATAAGAGAAAAAGTAGCCTACGGACTTGGGGACACCGCCAGTAACATTGTATTCCAAACGGTAATGCTATTTTTAACCTTTTTCTACACCGATATTTTCGGTATTTCACCTGCATTTGTTGGCACCATGTTTTTAGCCGTTCGCTTAATTGATGCCATTACCGATCCATTAATGGGTGCATTAACTGACCGAACCCATACTCGTTGGGGAAAATTTAGACCCTACCTATTATGGTTTGCCCTGCCCTTTGGAATAATCAGCGTACTTGCCTTTACCACCCCAGATTTGTCTGAAGATGGCAAAATGATTTATGCCTTCGTGACCTACACGGCATTAATGATGGTTTATACCGCCATTAACATTCCTTACTGTGCCTTAGGCGGGGTATTGACTGCCGACCCTAAAGAACGGGTATCAGTGCAATCATATCGTTTTGTGTTTGCGATGCTGGGCGGATTATTGGTGTCTGGCCTAACCTTGCCATTGGTGGAGTTTTTAGGTAAAGGCGATCAAGCAAAAGGCTACCAACTGACCATAGCTGCCATGAGTATTTTGGGGGTAGCGATGTTTTTGGTCTGCTTTTGGGGCACCAAAGAACGCCTACATCCGCCCGTTGATCAGCAATCAAGCTTTAAAAAAGACTTTACTGACATGCTCCAGAATGACCAATGGCGTGTGTTAGCCATAGCGGCAGTATGCTTATTATCAGGAATGGTATTGCGCACCAGTTTAGCGATTTACTACGTTAAATATTTCTTAAATATGCCAGATTCCATCACACTGTTTATTACCCTTGGAATGGTCGGTAACATTTTTGGCTGCATTTTGGCTGAGCCGTTAGCGAAGCGTTTTTGTAAAGTAAAAGCCTACATCACCTTGCAGCTGATCGCGGCAGCAATGTGTGTCATCAGCTACTTTGTTGCAAGTGACCAAGTGGTGTTAGCTTTTGCGATGTTTATTGTGTGGGGGTTTACCTTCAACATGGCTACCCCGTTACTCTGGGCCAAAATGGCTGATGTAGTCGATTACGGTCAATATAAAAACGGCGTGCGTATTACTGGGATGATTTATTCATCGGTGATTTTCTTTATCAAACTTGGGGTCGCTATTGGTGGCGCTGCCGCGGGTTGGTTACTGGCTGGTTATGGTTATCAGGCTGATGTTATCCAAACAGAGCATACCCAACAAGGGATATTATTATCATTCACCATTTACCCTGCTATTGGTTCATTACTGGTGGCTTTTGTCATGCGTTGGTACACCTTAGATAATCAAAAAGTGGACCAAATTCACTTAGAATTAAATAGAGAAGCGAAATAAAAGCATGTTAGTCTTGGAACCATGTGATCCAAGGTGGCTGGATACCAATCGTATTAAATATTTGCTCATTAGCGGAAACTCAAAGCGCTGTCAGCAAGGAGAACGATTGACGTCATACTCGCGCTCTGGCGAAAGCGTTCAGCGCAGCATAAAGCACGCTAAAACCCGCCCTACGGGAGGCACTTAAGTATTCCATTTCTGTGTTGCATTGATGTAAAACGGCATAACCATTTTTATATCAATGTGCCTTGAATTTAAATGCTTGAGCGGCTCTGATCTGACTAAATATTTAATTTGATTGGTATAAATACAATAATATGGCAACAATTTACGATGTATCCGTGATGGCAGGTGTGTCTCTGGCGACAGTGTCCAGAGTGATGAACGACAACACCAAAGTCAGTGATAAAACGAAGCAAAAAGTACTCGATGCAATGGCGGCGCTGGGCTATCGCCCAAACACTATTGCCCAATCATTAGCCTCAAACTGTTCCAATAGTGTCGGAGTGTTAGTGTCACAACTTGATGGCCCTTATTATGGCCCAATGATGACAGAAATCGAAACAGCCCTTCGCACTGCCAATAAACATGTCATTATTGCCGCCGGTCACAGTGATGAAAAACAAGAAAAAGAAGCGGTTGAGTTTTTATTAAGTCGCGGCTGTGATGCGTTGATTTTAGACATTGAAGCCGTATCTGATGAGTACCTGATTAAGCTAAGCAAAGCATCAACGCCAGTGGTCTTTATTAACCGCTATATTGAATCAATTAAAGAGCGTTGTGTTTATTTAGAAAATGAACTTGGTGGTTATATGGCGACTCAATATATCCTGTCGCTTGGGCATAAAGATGTCGCCTATATTTCTGGGCCATTATACAAACTCGATGCCAGAGATCGTCTTAAAGGGCATAAACGAGCCCTGCAAGAATACCAAGTACCATTCGACCCAGAATTGTGCTTTGAAGGTAACTTCCGCGAATTTGGCGGTAGTGATGCAATGGAATATTTACTGTCACGCAATAAACCCATCACTGCGGTGGTATGTGCTAGCGATCAAATGGCCTCTGGGGCAATATCGGTGTGTTTAGAGCGAGGTTTGCGCGTACCGGACGATATTTCATTTATCGGCTACGATAATATTCCATTTCCACAATACATCTCACCTAAGCTATCGACCGTTAATAACCCAATCCATGAAATGGGTAAAATGGCTGCTCGTTGGGTATTACAGCAAGTGTATAACGATAAAGACGTCACGGTTGAGAGCTCGTTTCAACCTGAGTTATTTATCCGTGATTCGGCTAAAGCGATTTCAACAAACCACGATAATTAACTTTCATTTTCAAGAGCTGTCGACAATATGCGCTGCTATCAAGGGTTGTAATGCCCTTAATGTCAATGTTGCTGATACCTTTTCAAGTTGATCCGCCATCTTACCAATCGTATTTACTATCTGCTCATGTAGCGACTCAAGCGTTCTTCTTTTGCGTTGCATTAATGCGCCATAAATTGAAAAACTTGAGCCACTCTAAGCTATTCTGATAATGAAACAGATTGATATCATAAGCTCAATCTGTTTCAAGCATGATTAACCACCACCCCTGTGCCAGCATCCCTTCGATAGAATGTAGTTTACAAAATGTGCTGCTGATCTTGTGATTTATCAGATAACTTATTACTAATTTCATTCACAAATCGCTTAACAAAAGAAAGCGCTTACATTTTTGCGTGCGTATTTTAATAAAAATTAAACTGTTTACAAACAACAATTAAAAATAATATTAATAAAAAACCTTACACAGAAGTTAACGAAATGTAATAATTAAAACTTGTTTTTGTTGACGGCGGTCACGTTTTGCACTAGTTTTATGTAAGCGCTTACATTAGCAGTTTTATAACACAACTATTTATAAATAATGATTACCGCGTGGATAGAGAATTAAAAAAACGACTTGCGCCTAACCCGCAATATTGAGAGAAGTAGATTCTAGTCAATGGGGATTTCCTAGATGAAAACAACAACATTTACCAAAACCAAGCTTGCTACCAGTTTATCGCTAGTGCTTGGTGTTAGCAGTATGCTACCGGCCTATGCTGCTGATGAAGCCAGTGAAGAAAACATAGAAGTGTTACAGGTCACAGGTATTCGTGGCAGTTTAATTAAATCAATGGATGTCAAACGTTCTTCAAATGGAGTCGTAGACTCTATTTCTGCAGAAGATATTGGTAAGTTTCCTGACACCAACTTAGCTGAATCGTTACAGCGTATCACTGGGGTGTCGATTGATCGTGAAAACGGTGAAGGCAGTAAAGTCACGGTGCGTGGTTTTGGCCCTGACTATAATTTGATCACCCTCAATGGTCGTCAAATGCCTGTTACCACTGGCTCGCGTTCATTTGACTTTGCTAACATTGCATCAGAAAGTATCAGCGGTGTTGAAGTTTATAAAACCAGCTTAGCGTCAAACTCAACCGGTGGTATTGGTTCAACTATCAATATTTTAACCCACAAGCCATTTAGTTCGCCGGGGTTAAAAGCCTCATTTGGTGTAAAAGCGGTTGATGATCAATCAACAGATAATGGCTCAGTTACTCCTGAGTTATCAGGTTTATACTCAAACACGTTTGCTGATGATAAATTTGGTATTTCGCTATCGGCCAGTTATCAAGAACGTGAAAGTGGTAACCAGCAAGCGCAAGTCGGTACAGGCTGGCGCAGCTTTCCCGGTACGACAGACAACAGTGAATGGGGCGGCGTTGCAAAAGACGACACCCAAGTTAATCGCCCTGGTGATGACGACATTTACTCAGTACCACAAACCACCATTTATCGTTTTGAAGAACAGCAACGTACTCGAACTAATGGCCAGTTAGTCTTACAGTACAGCCCCATTGATACCATCG
This sequence comes from Shewanella sp. S1-49-MNA-CIBAN-0167, assembly GCF_040310145.1. Lineage (NCBI taxonomy): Bacteria > Pseudomonadati > Pseudomonadota > Gammaproteobacteria > Alteromonadales > Shewanellaceae > Shewanella > Shewanella sp. S1-49-MNA-CIBAN-0167. Next base: position 25,900 of record NZ_JBEOPO010000011.1, read on the forward strand.
TCGCGAGTTTAGATTACACCTACATGCGTAACGATATCGACACCCAATCTAACGACGTATCAGCTTGGTTTAACTTTGTACCATCTGAAAACGTGTGGAGTGATGGCCCGATTGCATCACCACTCATTTATTCTGAAACTTATGACGCACCTGCTGACTTATCAATGGCAGCAGGCGATTATGGCGTACGTAACGAAAGTGGATCATTAGGTTTTAACATTGAGTGGCAAGCGACAGATAGCTTAAAACTGACATTCGATGCGCACAACTCAACGGCTGAAAATAAACCTAATAATCTTTACGGTTCAAGTAACAGCTTAAGTACCGCAGCTTTTGTGCGTACGAGTGCAGCTACTGACTTTAGTGGTGATTTACCTATCCTGGCAGTTGGTGGTGGTAATGCCGTCACCCCTGCAGATATGCTTCTTACCGGTTCTGTGTTCACTAACGAGCGTAATAAGTCTGAAATTGATCAATATCAGTTTGACGGTGAATATATCTTTGACGACGTGGGTAGCATTGACTTTGGTATTGAGTTGACCAATGTCAATAATCACTCTAAATCCGTTAACGTGCAACGTAACGATTGGGGGGGCGTGGGATCGGCGGGTGACTTTGAAGACGCTTGGTTCCCAGCAGATACGATTCAAGACAAATTTGATGCCACAGGCGGTGATTTCTCGCTTACTGATGGTAACTTCGATATTTTAAATACCATTTTCATGTGGGACTTTCATTCTGTTCGTGACTTCGCGGCAGCAAATTATGCCTCTTCGGTAAGTGGTGACTGTGGAAATGGCTTCTGTCCATCAACTAATTATGCGGCTGAAACTGACCGTTTTACGGAAGAAGAATCACAAGCCGTTTACCTACAGTACAACTACGATAACGAAATTGCCGGCATGCCGTATGACGTGCATTTTGGCTTACGTTATGAGCAAACTGACGTTACCTCAACAGCTGCAGTAGCGGGCTATGATGGCGCAGATTGGATTGCCGAAACTGAAATTGCATTAACACCTACTGGTGAGCAAGTATTTGAAACTAAATCAGGTGATTACGACTACATTCTGCCAAGTTTCAACTTCAATATTGAAGTGGTAGAAGATGTGATGCTACGTGCGGCTTACAGCGAAACGATTGGTCGCCCTAATTACACTGACATTCAAGGTGGTACTGTATTAGCCACGCTCGCTAACCGTACTAATGGTGGTGCTTCAGCGGGTAATCCAACATTACTGCCGTTAGAGTCGCAAAATATCGACTTCTCAGCAGAGTGGTATTACGCCCCATCAAGCTATGTGTCTGTGGGTTATTTCCGCAAAGATACTGAAAACTTCATCAGCAATGGCATCGTTAAAAGCACTAACGGCATTTATAACCCTGCATCAGGTGATTTATATAAAGCAGCAGTAGCAGCAACGGGTACAACCGAAGCAGGCGAAGTTCGTGACTATATTTTCAATAACTTTGCTGATAATGCCGCCGTAGATGTTGCCAATCAAACCATCAGTGGCAGTGCGGCTAATAATGATGAATTATTAAGCTTTAACGTCGACACCCCATCCAACAGCTCACGTAAGTCAGTGATTGATGGTTGGGAATTAGCAGTACAGCACTTCTTTGGTGAAACTGGTTTTGGTGTAATTGCTAACTATACCTTGGTTGATAGTGACGAGGCATACAACAATTACTCATTAGCAGATCAATCTGCAATCATCGGCATCAGTGATACCGCTAACGCCGTACTAGTGTACGAAAACTATGGTTTCCAAGCACGTGTGGCGTACAACTGGCGTGACGAGTTCTTAAACTCGCGTAGTCAAGATACGGGGGCTAACCCTAAGTACACTGAAGCCTACTCACAAATCGATTTGTCTGTTAGCTACGACATCGAATCTGTAGAAGGCTTAACCGTGTTCTTCGAGGGACTTAACATTACTGAAGAGTACACCCGTGTTCACGGACGTGCTGGCGAGCAAGTGTTAAACCTAACCGAAACCGGCGCACGTTATAGCTTAGGCGCTCGTTATACTTTCTAAGCCCATAACGTTAGTAACATTGAGCTTAGTGATATTGCGCTAAGTCGTATTTAGCTAAGGGACATTTAGCTAAAGAGCATCGCGCTAAAAGACATTCCGCCTAATACCCTTGGCGTTAGGCGGAAAATGTTAAAACGTTTTATTTTTAGGTCATTGAGGTGCACAGACTTTGTCACCTCTTTTTATTGCAACACCTTAAGTAACAAGGACGTTACTATTTTTATTTCAGCCTAAGCTCTCAACAAGCTTTTGAGCAGAGATTGAAAAACCAATACTTGAAAGTGGTTACATTTTATTGAATTCTACTTATGATATGACTTGAACATCATAAAATCTGCAACACAAATAACGATAATAATAACAACAATATTAATAACGATAGTGCCAAAGGCGTAGGTAGAGATTATGCAAAACGCAATCACCGAAATAGTCATTGTTGGAGGCGGTACAGCCGGTTGGATAACCGCTGGATTACTGGCTGCTGAGCATAATGTTGATAATGGTGTCCTAGCCCACTCGCCCAAGCTCAACATTACCTTAATAGAATCTCCCGACGTCGCCACAATCGGTGTTGGTGAAGGCACTTGGCCTTCGATGCGTTCAACCTTGAGTAAAATTGGCATCGATGAAAACGAGTTTATTCGTCGTTGCGACGCCAGCTTTAAACAAGGTTCACGATTTATTCATTGGCGCCGTGATCCTGCTAGCCATAACGCCCAAGTAGGTAATCCAGCTCAATCAGACAGTTACTTGCATCCCTTTAGCTTACCCCACGGCCATCAAGAGCTCGACTTATGTCCATTTTGGTTGTCCCATGCAGACCAAGTCAGCTTTGCCGAAGCCGTCAGTAGTCAAGAGGTTCTAACTCAACTGGGGTTAGCGCCAAAATCCATTTCATCGGCGCAGTATCATTTTCAAAATAATTATGGCTACCATCTTAATGCCGGAAAATTCAGCCAACTGTTGACCGAACATTGCACCCAAAAACTTGGGATAAGCCATATTCGCGATCATGTCAGTCATATTGTTAACCATGATAATGGTGATATCGCCAAACTGGTCACCCTAGAAAATGGCGAGATTAGTGGTCAATTATTTATCGACTGCAGTGGCACTAAGTCACTGTTGTTGGGTGAGCATTTACACGTGCCGTTTTTATGCCAAAAAGCGGTATTATTTAATGACACCGCCCTTGCGGTACAAGTACCTTATTCAGGAGATGGCAGTCCTATAGCGTCTTGTACTCATTCAACCGCGCAACAAAACGGTTGGATTTGGGACATAGGCCTACCTACACGCAAAGGCGTGGGGTATGTGTATTCATCAAGCCATACCAATGACGCTGACGCCGAGAGAACACTGTTTACCTATTTGGGGGACGCAGCCACTATCGATAAACTTCAACCGCGTAAATTATCCTTCAATCCCGGTTATCGAGCCAAGTGTTGGCAAAACAATTGTATTGCCATTGGCATGGCAGCAGGGTTTATTGAACCATTAGAAGCCTCAGCATTGGCGTTAATTGAATGGACAGCCTCAACCTTAGCGCAGCAATTACCCCCCAACCGTCAAGTGATGGATACCATCGCAGCAAGGGTGAACGATCGCTACCAATTACACTGGCAACAAATCATCGACTTTTTGAAACTGCATTATGTAATAAGCCAACGTGAAGTTGATGGCTATTGGCGCGACCATCGCGATAACCAATCGATACCCGACAGTTTACAAGCCAAACTTGAATTATGGCGCTACCAAGTACCAAGCCAGTATGATATTAGTTATAAAGAAGCTTTATTTCCGGCCGCCAGTTTTCAATATGTCTTGTATGGCATGGGTTTTCAAACTCAGTTACCCACTCATGTTAAACCGTCAATGCAACAACTGGCACAGCAACTTTTTAACGACAACCAGCAACGCACTCAAGCATTAAGTAAAAGCTTACCCAGCAATCGCGCTTTACTGGAAAAAGTGGCCCAATACGGGTTTCCTAAACTGTAATACACTTTAGCTGAGCAAGCTGGGCTGCTAGTATTAAAGCGGTTAGCATTGAAAACCACTAGAACTATAGATCACCTACAATAATCATAACAACACAATGTATTTGAACGAATAAGATAGGACATCAATATGAGCCAACATGTATTACTTAACAGTATCGATCATAAAGATCTAAAGGTTATCACCAACCGCTCTGCCGCATTAGGCGACAACCTTTGGTACAGCGTGACCTTTCCACAAGAATTTCGCAGCGTTCAAGCTCATTATCCTATTTTTTTCCATAAGGACGCGGCAACTGGCCAGTTTTACTCTGTGGCATTGTTTGGTTTTCAGCAGGATGAGAATCTGTTTTTATCTGACGCTGGTTGGAATGCATCGTATATCCCCCTTGGCGTTCGCCGCCAGCCGTTTTTGATTGGCCAACAAACCGTACAAGAAGATGGCATTGAACGTCAGCAACGCGTTATTCACCTCGATGTAGAGCACCCAAGAGTTGGCCGAACCGAAGGTGAAGCGTTGTTTTTACCCTATGGCGGTAACACACCACTATTAGATGAAATGGGTGAAATGCTTGAAGCTATTCACCACGGGATCATCGACAGTAATCGCTTTATCGATATCTTAATTCAACATGAGTTGCTCGAATCTTTCACCTTAGACATCGAATTAGATAATGGCCAAAAACATCAAATGATTGGCTTTTATACCATTAATGAAAATACCCTAGCCGGATTATCAGCTGAAACACTGGGCACATTACACCAGCAAGGTTACTTGCAAGCCATTTACATGACATTAGCTTCACACAGTAAAGTTCGCGAGCTTCTTAACCTTAAAAACGCCCAAGGTTAATTGATTATGGTGATGCCCAACGCTGATCCAACTCGATCTGAGCCAGCGCTACCGGATCTTAAACAAACTGACTCGATACAAACTGTCGACAGCGTTAGCGATTGGACCTTAGATAACGTACTGGCTCATATTGAACATGCAGATACACCTATGGTGTTTAAAGGCTTATGCCGTCACTGGCCTTTAGTGCAAGCAGGTCTTGAGTCTGCTGATAAAGCGATGGATTATCTGCGTCAATTTTATCAGGGATCAGCCGTTACCGCGTATTATTTACCCCAAGATCAACATGGGCGAGTGTTTTATAATCAGCAAGTTAATGGCTTTAATTACCAAGCGGGCCGCCTTGATTTCAACCAATTATTAAGTCGCATACAACAAGAGAATGCGAGTAAAGCACCTGCTGGAATTTACATGGGCTCAACTGACATTCACCAATGTTTGCCTGGGCTTGGTGAACAAAACAGTTTAGATTTATCGCCCACACAAGCATTAACCAGTATTTGGCTTGGCAACCAAACCAAAGTTGCCGCGCATTTTGACTTCCCCCTCAACCTGGCTTGTAACGCTGTCGGAAAACGCACCTTTACCTTATTTCCGCCCGAGCAAATCAGTAATTTATATGTTGGGCCAATGGAGTTCGCCCCTGGCGGACAAGACATCAGCATGGTCGATTTTGCCGCCCCTGACTTTGCGCGTTTCCCAAAATTTAAGCAGGCACTTGCGGCATCCTTTACCGCTGAACTGAGTCCTGGTGATGTGCTGTTTATCCCCAGTATGTGGTGGCACCATGTCCGTGGCGTTGAAGATTTTAACGTACTCATTACCCATTGGTGGCGCGACACACCGGGCCATTTAGGGCGACCGAACAATGCCCTGCTCCACAGCATGTTAAGCCTGCGCTCATTACCGAAAGCACAACGCCAAGCATGGAAAGCACTGTTTGAGCATTACATTTTCGATCATGACGATGTTGATGACAGCCACATTCCAGACAATGCTAAAGGCATGTTAACCAAGCCATTAGATGAACTAAACGCCCGTAAATTACGCGCAGACTTAATTAACAAATTAAAACGATAATGCTAAATGCAAGAGACTAAGACATTAAACAGGATGCCCAAGATGAATAAATCAGTTAAAAAAGTGGTCATAGCCGGTGGTGGTACAGCAGGTTGGATGGCCGCGGCCGCCTTTAGCAAACTATTGGGCAAAAACCTTGATATTGTCTTAGTCGAATCCGATGAAATTGGCACTGTCGGTGTGGGCGAAGCCACCATTCCCACTCTGCACGTGTTTCATCGCTTACTGGGATTAAAAGAGCAAGATGTGATGGCCGCCACCAACGCCACCTTTAAACTCGGGATTCAATTTGAAAACTGGCATGACGTCAATAAAGACTATTTGCACTCATTTGGTTTTTTAGGCAAAGACTGCTGGGCCTGTGGTTTTCAACACTTTTGGCTTAAAGGTCAACAAAAAAACATCGTCAGCGAGATTGGTGACTATTGCACTGAACATTTAGCCGCTCGTGAGGGCCGTTTTGCGGTGCTACCAAACCAAGATTACAACCATGCCTACCATATGGATGCGAGCCTTTACGCTAAGTTTCTGCGAAAATTTGCAGAGCATCATGGCATGACCCGTATTGAAGGCAAAATTGCCGATGTGTTGCAGCATGAAGACAGCGGTAATATTCGCGCATTACAACTTGAAAATGGCGAGCTCATCGAAGGTGATTTATTTATCGATTGCACCGGTTTTAAAGCCTTATTAATCGAGCAAACCTTAAATACTGGCTTTGAAGATTGGAGCCATTGGCTCCCGTGCGACAGTGCGATTGCAGTCCAAACAGAGGCGGTGCAAAAACCGATCCCTTACACACGTTCCATTGCCCGAGAGTCTGGCTGGCAGTGGCGCATTCCGTTGCAAACTCGTACCGGTAATGGCTTAGTATTTTGCAGCAAATATATCTCTGACGCCGATGCCACCGAATTGTTACTCAACAATATTGAAGGTAAGCCTATCAATCAACCTCGGGTGATTAAATTCAAAACCGGCACTCGTCGTCAGCATTGGAATAAAAACTGTATTGCAGTTGGCTTATCAGCCGGATTTTTAGAGCCGTTAGAATCCACCAGCATTCATATGATCCAACGCAGCATAGTGCGCTTATTGCAGCTGTTTCCGTCTCATGGGGTTATTCAAGCTGACGTAGATGAATTTAACCAACAAACCAAGATTGAAATCGACAACATTCGCGACTTTATTATTCTGCACTATAAAGTGACCGACCGTGAAGACAGCCGTTTTTGGCGTTATTGCAAAAACATGCCGATCCCAGCCTCATTACAACATCGTATCGACATGTTTAGCCAGTCTGGTAAAGTCTACAAATACGGTAACGAACTCTTTGGTGAGAGCTCGTGGATCCAAGTGATGATGGGCCAAGGTTTACAGCCTAAAGAATATCATCCGATTGTCGACATGATGGAAGACGCGGAATTGGCTAGCTTTTTAAACAGCATCAAAGCCACGGTGAAACGTAAAGTCGATACCTTACCTGCCCATCATGACTTTGTGCAGCATTACTGTAAATCGACGGCGATGCAAGGCTAGAGCGGATGTCAGCATCTGAAGCCTCAAAGCCGATCGTTGAGGTCAATAATATTGCACCACAAGTGCATTTTATTGGCCAACAACAAACGCCGGTGATAGTGATTGATAACTTTGCAGGAGACATCTCCAAGCTGGTTGATATTGCTATCAACGATAGCCAATTTAATCAAGATCAAGGCTCGTATTATCCAGGGCAACGCACATCGTTGCCAAGGCAATATGTCATCGACGTTATCAATGCGGTGTTTCAGTTGATTTATGATGTTTATCACATTCCAACTCAGTTACGTTTAAAGCCGCAACAGTGCGTCTATTCACTCATCGATACACAGCCACAAACCCTAGCACCGCTGCAATGCTTGCCCCATTTTGACACCCCAAGCCCGCATTACTTCGCCATTTTACATTATCTTAATGATGGCCCACATGGCGACACGGGGTTTTTTAAGCATAATTTGACCGATTATGAGCGGATCACCGCGGAAAACATCGACCATTATTTTACCAAAGCGCAACCTTTTCTAGATGCTAAAACACAAACAACACCCAGTTACTTTGTTGCCAGCGATGAGCATTACCGCTTGTATCATCAAATAGAATATCGCCCTAATCGCTTAGTTATTTACCCCGGCAATTTGCTTCATTCAACCTTGGTTAATCCACTCACCGACATAGATGCTAACCCCAGTTCAGGGCGACTCACCGCCAATATTTTTATTCAGTTTGCATAACCTCAGCGCAGAATAATATTTGGAATAATGTCCTGTTATCAAACAGTTATTTATCCCGCTGGCGGCGTAGTATTGACTTGCTGTGACTCATTTTATGGTGTTTTGTGGAGCGGTTAACGCATCATCTCGCAAAATAATTTCATTTAAATGAGCGTGATATAAATCGCCATCACCATTTTGGACGTTGAAAGCTGGATGTTGAAAGCTAAATATTGAAAGCCGGATTTTGGACGCTGGAACATAAAGTGGCAAACGGCGCGGTTACATTGTTGGCTGAGCGGCGGGATCGACTCAAGTTGATTTTTGACTCTGAGTTGCATTTGCGAAGGCGATAATGGCTAACTCTGGGCAAAGGCGATTAATGCGAGTTAACCGTTAGCGCCAACAGGACTAAATATACCCAGCGCCATTTTTATTGTTAGTGAGCGTTTTTATTATGTCGAAGTTAAACGGCACTCAATATTGCGAAGATTTACCACTGAATTTTATTTGCCATTGATTTAGGGGTTGCTCGTGCCATTAGGGATTAGCGCCAATAAATGTCATCAATAACTGACTAAGCTGATGTGCTTCAGTTAGGTTTTTCGACTCAGTCAGTATATGTATGACACATTCAGCAGTACATAATCCGCCTTCAATTTGATTGCGTCTTAACGGATATATCGACTTGGACGTGCCCACCAAGGACACTTTAGCGAGTGCTTTTAAATAAGGGCTTTGATTAAACATCTTGCGCGCTTCTTGCCATGTTGCATCAATGATGACTAAATACTCATATGACGGTTGATGTAACGGCTGATCCAAATGCTGATTTACTCGCGAAGGCACCTCTACATTAGCCAATGTGTCATCACTTGGAAACACCAAGCCCACGTTACCTGCTTCAATCGCACTCAATAATGCAGCATCTGGCTGTTTACGATGCCACTCAACCACACGAACACGTTCGCCCAGCACTTTTGTTACCAACTGCCCAGTATTATTGGCTCGCAACACTTCTCGAGGATGGGTCAACAAAATGATATTCACAACAATACTTAATCCACACAATGATCTAAGCCAGAAATGTAACACACTCATGCAAAAACGATAACGATAACGATACCCAAACGACCTCGAAAGGCAGTATTGAGCATGTCGACAGGATAGATCCCTAGGAATAGAGCGCCTATAGCGGCTAGAGCGACCTTCGGTTTGCTAGGTTCTAGTGACAGCTTCGCTGCTAAGATTTTATAGCCTCTAGCCGCGCAGCGTCCTAGCATCTAGGCCTTTTGCTTCGCTTTTAGCCTATATCTTAACGTTAGATGTATACCGTCAGCACAAGGTTCCATTGTGACCTTAGCTTTAGTACCTTAAAAGCAACAATTTAGGATATAATCCCATCCCTTAACCCAAGTTGAAGTGAGTTAATGATATTCCAGCAAGTTATCGGGCTATTTTTCACCATGCTCATTTTAGCGATGGTCCCCGGTCCGGCGGTTTTTGCGGTGGTGTCGCGCTCATTCTCAAATGGGTTTACACATGGGGCTGCGATGACCTTTGGGGTGCTGCTCGGAGATTTTCTGTATATCCTGTTAGCACTGTTTGGTTTATCGGCGATTGCTCACGCTATGGGGCCAGCGTTCGAGCTGATAAAATACGCCAGTGCGCTGTATTTATGCTGGCTTGGGGTCAGCATGTTGCGCACTACAGCAAACGGCGTGCAATTAGCCGCCGCGCCGAAAGTCAATCTGGCCAAAAATTTATTAACCGGTATTATAATCGCCTTAGGCAACCCTAAAGCATTGATATTTTATGTCAGTTTTTTCCCTGCTTTTGTGCCGATGAACCAAGTAGACTTTACCGATGTCATTATCATACTAACCATTGCAGCCCTCTCTTTTGGTTCAGTTAATCTCACTTATGCTTATTTGGCATCAAGTGCAAAACAGGTATTTACCTCCCCTAAGGCGGCAACGATAATGAATCGTACTGCAGGCAGTATTATGTTGATTGCTGGCATATTGATAGCCATAAATATATAGGATGTTGCAATGACCGCGCTACGCTTTGCCCCATTGACGTTAATCAATGGATTAACCTTAAAAAACCGTGTTGTGGTGCCACCAATGGCATCGCAAACCGCAGACAATAATGGCTTGGCCACCGAGCAAACCCTAACTCATTATCAAAACCTAGCCCAATCGGGTGCTGGGCTGGTGATGGTTGAATACAGCCACGTCAATCTTGCTGGTCGCAGTGAATCGAATCAATTAGGCGCTCATGATGATGCCTGCATTGCGGGACTTAGCATCATCGCTAGCGCGTTACACCATGCAGGCGCGACAACAGGTCTACAAATTACCCATTGTGGCGGTAAAGACAGTGCAGGAATTAGCTCAGATGTGATGGGCCCTTCAGGCATTACAGTGCCAGCCTATGACCGCGTATTGCCGACACCAAGAGCAATGACACTCGATGACATAGCACAATGGCAGCAAGACTTTGTGAGTGCCGCTATTCGTGCCGATAAAGCGGGTTTTGATTTAGTCGAAATTCATTGTGCCCATGGCTACGGCATTAATCAGTGGTTATCGCCATTGACCAATCAACGTGATGATCAATATGGTGGTAGCCTTGAAAACCGAACTCGAATTTTGCTAGAAATTGTCCGCGCAATAAAACAAGCCACGCCAAGATTGGCTGTGATGACGCGGATCCCTGGTCAAGATGGCTATCCAGGTGGATTATCCCATACGGATATGGGTCAAGTCGCTCAGTGGTTAGTGGGTGCTGGGGTTGAAATTTTGAATGTATCATCGGGAATTGGTGGTTGGAATCGGCCTAAAGATAAACGTGGCGAAGGTTTTTTAGTTGACGATGCCGCGCCGCTTAAAGGCAAAACCTCAGCTGCCGTCATTGGCGTAGGCGGTATTGAAACGGTTGATTATATTGAGACCATACTCGCCACAAAACAAGTTGATCTTGTTGCCGTTGGTCGCGCTATTTTGGCCGGACCCGGTGAATTTGCCGCGCGGGTGATGGTGACCGAATTAGCCTTGAGTTAACGCGAAAGACGATTAATCTTTAATGAGATCAGCATCGACATTACTGCCGGCGACACTGTCGGCATTAATTTTAATAATCCCCTTAAAAATCAGCGGGTAGCGTCTTACTCGCAGCGCAATATTATCATCACTCATCACTTGGCGATACAAGAGTTCGATGTCGTTATCGTCTTCAAACACCAACAATAAACGATCAATTGCCGTGTGCAGACCTTTTTTCAGATATGGCTGTGCTTGAAACTGAGCAATATTGTACCTAACAATGGCTATCTTTTCAGGGTGACGCCGAAGCTCGGCAAACACTTGCTCAAAATACGTCATATGCTGAGCAGGTGTTGTGTGATTTGAGCGCCGTTGTCTTGGCGCTGATGAGCCTCGCTTAAAGTATACTGGCGGCAATAGCGTTACCTCATCAAGCCTTAAACTTATACAATTAGCATAGACTCAATAGCAGCAAACTAGCTTAATAGAGCCATTAAATCGTCGGCATTACCTTGCCATGGACCTTGAGTGCCATCGGATAAAATACTGTCAGCTAAACCTTGTTTGTGCTGCTGCATTTCCTGGATTTTTTCTTCCACTGTGCCTTGGGCAATCAGTTTATAAACAAACACCGGATTTACCTGACCAATACGATGAGCGCGATCGGTGGCTTGTCTTTCAGCAGCGGGGTTCCACCAAGGATCGAAGTGGATCACGGTATCGGCAGCGGTTAAATTCAACCCGGTTCCGCCGGCTTTTAAACTGATTAAAAACACCGTGTTATCACCCTCTTGAAACGCATCAATTTGGGTTTGGCGATCACGAGTTTGGCCGGTCAATTTGCTATAACTAATGGACAATCGTTTTAACTCATCTTCAATGAGCGCTAACATGCCGGTAAATTGACTGAAGATAAGAATTTTACGACCCTCTTCAATCATTTCTGGTAGGGTTTGTATTAACCACGTCATTTTAGCGTTATCTTTGACTTGTTGCGCTTGTTCAAGTTTAACTAAACGGGGATCGCAGCAGGCCTGACGTAACTTCAGCAAAGCATCTAAAAACTCAATATGACTGCTTGATACGCCTTTTTTGGCAAACAACTCACGCAGCTTTTTCTCCATCACTAAGCGGATAGACTCGTACAAATTACGTTGGTCTTTTTCCAGTTCCAAGGTTTGAATTATCACGGTTTTTTCGGGTAATTCTGATACCACTTCTTTTTTTGTACGGCGCAGCATAAACGGCGCAATACGTTTACTCAGAAGCACTGATTTCTCAACATCGGCTTGCTTTTCAATCGGGCCACGGAACTGTTTATTAAAGTAGGTGTGCTGCCCTAATAAGCCTGGCAGACAAAAATCCATCAATGACTTCAATTCGCCTAAATGGTTTTCAAGCGGCGTGCCTGACAAACATAAACGGAAGCGGCCTCTAAGGGTTTTAATGACTTGGCTGACTTTGGCTTGAGCATTTTTAATCTGTTGTGCTTCGTCCAAAATAATATGGTCGAACACATATTCACTGTAAATGGATTCATCACGCAGCATTAATGGATACGTAGTTACCACCACATCAAACTCGCTAATGTGATCTAATAATGGCTGGCGTTTGTTACCGTGGATCACCACCACATTCAACGACGGAGCAAATTTATTGGCTTCTTTTAACCAGTTGCCGACTAAGCTAGTGGGACAAACAATTAAACTGGTGCGATGCTCGGTGGCCTCTTGCTTAGCTTTAAGTAAAAAAGCCAAAGCTTGAACCGTTTTGCCTAAGCCCATGTCATCGGCCAAAATACCACCTAATTGATATTCTTTAAGAAAACACAACCAATCATAACCCTGCTTTTGATAATCACGTAACGTCGCATTTAAGCCATCGGGTAACGCAATCGGGATCACCCCTTTAAACTCTGCCAGTTTAGTGGCTAAATTGCGCACTCGCTCGCCATTAAGTAACCGTACATCGCTGGCCGATAAATCATTCAAAATATGGGCACGGTTACGTGGTATCGCGATAACATCGCCAGAATTACGATGAAATAGTTCTTGGATAATGCTGATCAGTGGCTTAATGGTTTTGGCTTTAATTTTAATAAATCCGCCATTCGGGCCGGGTAAAATTAATTCATCATCATCGGCTGGCTCACCATTTTGTTGCAACCAACGAGCCACTAAGGCCAATAACGGCACACTTTGACCATCGATATCGGCGCTGAGTGATAATGAAAACCACCCTGACTCATCATCGTCGACTAAGTCGACATCTAACTGCGCATCGGTGATTTGTAAGTCAAAGTCATCATCAAACTGAATCTCCATGCCTAATGCACTTAATGCATCAAAACCATCACTGGTTAACTCAGACCATTCGAAGATTGACTCAGGTAGTAAGCCAACACTGACATAATAGGGTTGCTGTGAACTGGCCAGCACAGGATCAGGTTCAAGGGTAATCAAGCCGATATCAGTTAATGACTGCAGCGCGGTTAACTCTTGATCTACATGCCGATGCACTTGATATTGCACCTGATTTTTTTTAACTAGACTAATACGTTCAGGTTTAGTTGAGGCATTAAAGATTATGTCACCGTAACAATGATCAACCCGAATAACCGGTTGCATAATCTGACTACTGCTAAAAAACTCACGAGTAAAGGTTAAGCGAGTATTCAGAGGTTCAGTAATCTCACAAAAATCAATTTCACTTGGCACTGGTACCGTTTTAGGTGAAAAGTGCTGTAGCATTTTATGGCTAATGGCATCCACTTGAGCAAGAGGAACTGGCGGCATATGTTGCAGCAAACTCAACTTTTTAATCGGTAAATCAGTGTCTATTTTGCCTAAGCGCAGATAGTCTAATTCAACATACAATGGTGGCTCGGTAGCAATAAATTCCCAGTTATCCAACCCAGGCATGCGCATTTGCATTTGGGTGTGTTTTTTATCAAGTTCGCACCAAATAAACTCTGGCGTAATGGATTTAGCCCACGTCAATGGAGTACGATTTTCTTCCCAAAAACACACTTCGGCAGCGAGCATTTTCGTGACCGCTAAAAATGAAATTTCGCCTTCGATGTAAATTTTAGAACCATGGTTATTTGACGACAACAACAAGCTAATAATTTGTTTATCTTCAGGATCAATCCACCACGGAATACTATAACGGATATCGGTCAGAGCCAGCTTACCGCCTTTATTATATTGACCTTTTTTATTTAATTTACTGCGTTTAAATTCAACAAAAATACCGTGAGGATCACTGGACAGCACATAGATAATGCGGTCTTTGTCTTCTTGATCGTCATCATCAAACTCAGCAACTGTTTTTTGCTCGTCAAGTTGGCGCAGCCATTGGTTAATACGTTGCTCTTCAACCGGTTTTTTATCAACCAGTGCCAGCATCGCCGCGGCAACATGTTTACAGTTGGTTCTGACAGGACAAGTACAATGAGATCGCATCACAATCTTGTGATTAACATTCACAAGGGTAATTTCTTGCCGATACGGTTCTGCAGCAGATCCTTCAACATAAGCTTCAATGTCATGGTTATCACTGCTAGCAGTCACTTCGAGCACTCGGCCTTGGATCAAATAGTTTTGAGCTTTTTGAATTTGCGTGGCCGAAAACAGTTTCGCAATCATCTCTAATGAAAGCTTAATGGGGAGATTAAACAGTTTCGCCGACATCAATATACCTAATAAAACCGCAGCAAAATAAACCGTGGCTGCTGATAAAAAAGTTAACTTGTCATTCTATGGGAGAAAGCGCGCAATATCTAGGGTTTGCTGAACTATTGAACATAAATCTTGCTCAAATTGATTATATTATTGCAATTGCGCAGCTAAGGCTTCGCCAAAGCACAACAAAGGTTGAAAAGTGCTTTTGATACGAGATTAAACAGAAAAAAGTTTACCCTTATCAGATGAGTGTCATCCATAGGTGACTATGGTCATCACTATCATTAATAGAAAAGGCGAGAGTACAAACAAAATTTTTGAGCGAGATAATTGTTGTCTTAACTGCTCCAAAGCGGGATCTTGCAGCAACAACACGTTACCGGAATGAAAAGACTCCATCAGCTGAATTTGAGTGTCCTTGTGCACTGGGTCCATTTTGCTGCTCATTTGATCACAATGTGCATACTCTTCAGGATAGTGATGTTGAATATATTGGCAAATATTTTGGGTAATAACATTCAATTTATATACAAAAAAACTCATTATTATCAATGATAAAATAACCCAAGTAATCACAATCATTATGACGCCTCTGTTTGTACATCGTAATACGTTCAACAATCTCATTGGATCAATCACGCTAAAATAGTAGCTCCCGTTTGAAGGTGGCTATAAAAAATTCATGCCTCCTAAAAGCGTTCAACGGACCATTGTATGGCCATAATGCCGATCGCAACCGATCCAAGCTGCATGCCCCAGTTTCTATACCAGAGTGAATGGCGAACAAATATTAACAAGGGCAGCACCAAAGCCAAAATGGCCAACTGACCTATTTCTACGCCGACATTAAAGGCTAAAATAGCCAATAGTTTTTGATTTTCAGGCAGCCCAAGTTCACCTAATACTCCAGCAAACCCCATGCCGTGCAATAAGCCAAAAACAAACGTTATCCACCCTAAGCGCAATACTATTGGCCAAACATTATTTAGTGCCGCAAATAGCACTGATAATGCAATGCCAAGTTCAACCCAATGGCTACTAAAATTCAATATACCCAGTGCAGTTGCCGTCAATGTGACCGAATGGGCTAAGGTAAAGGCAGTGATAATCCATGCGGTGTCTTTAAATATTTGCTTTGGATTATCAATAGAATGCCATTCTCGCTGTTCACGGACCAATACGCAAGTTAACAATAACGCCAGTAAAAATAAAACATGATCCGTGCCTTTCCAGATATGAATAACGCCTTGATAAACATATTCAGCAAAGGTATCACTGGCCTGACTTTCGCCTAAGTTAATCAATATTATCGGGTTATCCTTGCTGATCACTCGAGCGTATTGATGATCGGGCGCCCCAATGGTGGTGATAACGTTATGATCGGTATCTATGTTAAAAAAAGCTTGATAATTAATGGTTAACACACCAAGGCTATCGCACTCAGCCTGAAATGATCCCAGCAGATAGTCTTCGCTAGCGTGCTGAACAATTTGTTCCATTGGGTCAAAGCTAAGCGGGCAATCTTGTTGTCGACTGATCGCTAAAGATGATTGTAAATAATCAATTATCGCCACCTGATGAGCTTGTAACTCTGCCAAAGTAAGTTCACCATCTTGATTATCATCAATAGGGACAACTTGGTTAATGTCAAACAAACGTACTTGCCAAGCACCCTTAATTTGCCCTTGCTTATCCAAGTCGACAGACAAATAACTGGTGCTCATTTGATGGGCTAAACAGCCATGACTGAGCAGCAACAATAACAATAATAAACAGCCTTTAAACATAGAAAAAAATCGGGTGAATACCTTCACTACTTTATCCTTAACTTGCTACATTGTTGACAGAGAGATTGCGACTGACTGGAACTCACTTTTTAGCATTTTTAGTGCGACTCAACAATGCCTTAGCCTGCTCTAAACGTATTCTCTTATTGACTTGACGTGCTACCTGCCAGTTTATTTTGGCCAAGTAAAGTAATTTTTTGGGCTGTACATCAACCTTTAGATACTATGTTGTCTGCTCAAATGCCAGGTGTTTTGTGCTATCACTAGGCGCAGCAACTAGCACATTGGAGCCACTTAAACAAAGTGAACGACTCATACGCCACTGAGTGTCGAACAGCGGGTGTTCTCGATGAATATGATAAAAAAACACCATTACATTGAAGTATGGTGTTTATCTCTATCGTACTGCAGGTAAAACCAATGAATAACTAACCTCAACTCGCTATAAGTGATGGGGTAAATCGACAACAATAAATTGATTCAAATCTGCAATATCAAACTTGCTATTTGTTTTGCTAACAAGGCGTATTCAGGTAGTGAGTCGCTGCATCAATAGCGGGTCTACTGTCAGTCAAGCAAGTCAATGCAACACAGTTAGCAGGACCGCTAGCAGGACCGCTAGCAGGACAAAGGATTGTTTGATAACCACTGATTATCCCAAGATGAGGTTAGCTATCCCTGTAGCAAATACTCTTCGGCTTTTTCGATACTGCGTGGTTTACCCACCAGCATTAAAATATCGTTACGCCTTATTATCCAATCCGGTGGTGGAGGATCGATCTCCTCCCCTTTACGCCGCACGGCACGAAGTTCAACATCCAAGGCTTGCCATGGAATATCGGCAACGGTTTTACCGACCGCACTGGCTCCAGATGCCAGCGACACTGCATGGAGTAAATCCAAGGTGAAATCGGTTTCTGTGCCAGAAAAGAAACCGTGTAAATATTGATAATGGTTACGACGCTCAGATTCTAAGCGTTTAATTATTCGCGGTAATGGTACGCCACATTTGTACAGCACCTGTGAAACCAGCATCAAACTTCCTTCAAGTGACTCTGGGATAACTTGGGTTGCACCAGCTTCTTTAAGCTCATGTAAGTTTGCATCATCACGAGTGCGCACCAATATTTTTACATCGGGAGCAAGCTTACGCGCCACCGCTAAACACTCTTCAGACTGCCTTGGCTCACAAAATGTCACCACCACTAAACTGGCTTGGCGTATGCCTATTTTTTTCAATAGTGCCATTTTGCAGGCATCACCAAAATGAATATTTTCACCTGCCGCTCTGGCTTCAGAGACCCGGGTGGGATCTAAATCAAGCACCATGTAAGGCACAGCTTCAGTTTTCAAAAAGCGGGCAATCGTTTGTCCTACGCGGCCATAACCTAAAATCAGTACCACATCACTTTCATCAGAATGAGGCAATACAATCTCTATCGGATCTTGTTTAGATGGCTGCTTATTACCGCTGACCTTTTTGGCAATATCAACGCTATGGCGGATCAGCCAAGGTGCCATCGACATAGAAATCACCGCCACGGCCACTAACACAGTGCTCACTTCAGTGTCGAGCAATTGATAATTTACCGCCAATGCCAGTAACACAAAACTAAACTCACCCACTTGACCTAAACTAATGGCGGTACTAAGGGCAATTTTAACATTTTCACCCACTAGCCTTAGTAGTCCATAGATAATCAATATTTTGCTCAACACCACACCGACCAAAATCAATATTACTTGCCACCAATATTGCATCACCAGATTGAAATCCAGCAGCATGCCGATAGAGATAAAAAATAAACCCATTAATAAATCACGAAATGGCCTAATGTCGGCTTCTAACTGGCGTCGATATTGGCTTTCGCCAAGTAACATACCTGCAATAAACGCCCCTAATGCCATCGATAATCCAAGCCATTGCGTAAAAGCACCTGTCACCAAGGCCACAACTAAGGTTGATAACACAAATAACTCATTTGAACGTGAGCGTGCCACTTCGTCAAAAATTCGTGGCAATATCCATTTACCGAATGACATCAAGCCTAAAAAGGCCAAAATACCGGTGAGCAATCCCCATGCGATACTATTGAAGCTCATTTCGGTACCGCCATTGGCTAATAACGGCATTAAAATCAATAGAGGCACCACAGCTAAGTCTTGAAATAACAACACGCTGACCGACAGCTCGCCGTGCCTGCGCCTTAACCAGTTTTGTTCATTAAGCAACTTCAACACAATGGCCGTTGACGACAAGGCAATGGCAGAGCCAATGACTACCGCTGCCACTAAGTTTTGCCCAACTAACATGGCAATACCGCCCGCAACAAAAGCCGTTACCAGCATTTGGGTACTACCCAAACCAAAAACCGTTCGGCGCATCGCCCACAACCTAGGGACAGAAAACTCCAGTCCAAGAGTGAACATGAGTAGCACCACGCCTAACTCTGCTACGGACTGCATTTGTAACTGAGTAAACCAATGAAAACCACTGGGACCACTGACCACTCCCGTTAGCAAATAAGCTAAAATGGCGGGTAAACCCAGTCGACGTAACAATGCAATCGCCACAATCGCAATCACAAGCATCGACAAAATATGGATAAAAATGCTGTGTTCCATTCTGGCTTTGGCTCCTCGTCAAAAAACTGTCGAAAGGGGGTTGAACATTTTGTTAGCCCTACAATAAAACAACAACCAACTAATAACTATAGAAAAATTTTCATAGGCACGATTATTGCTAACAATACGGTAATTAGTTGTAACGTACTGGAAGAAATACAATGGATTTTTCAATAGCAACAGAATTATATCCTGATGATTACTGGTACCGTTCAGACGCTTACTTGAATATAGAGCCTGAGTTAGACCTTGTTCAAGTGATTCAACAACTACATGGAAGTTTAGATCCTCGGACAGTTTTTGCCTGTTTTGGCAAGATCCTAGGACAATATTTGCCGGTTAAAGGACTGCAGTTGATCCTAGATAAACAAAAATTTGTTTGGGGACGTCACTACGGTATTGAATTGAAACGGACTATCAACGATAACCAAGATACCTTTACTATAGCGTATCAATTGTCTGCGCCACTGAGTTCGTCGCAAAAGAAAACCTTGGGACAACTAGAGAGTATATTAATTCAACCGTTGAATAATGCGTTGAAGTATCAAAGCATGTCTAATCAAGCCATGTTTGACGCACTAACAGACCTAGGTAATCGTTATTATTATCGCCAAGCTATCGACATCGCATTAGCACGAGCTAATCGCCAACAAGGTAAAGTGTCATTAATTGTATTAGATTTAGATAAATTTAAACAACTTAACGATGCATATGGCCATAAAGTGGGTGACTACGTATTAGTGGGTTTTGCTGCGTTAATTAATCAAGCCATTCGTAATACTGACCAAGCCTTTAGAATTGGCGGTGACGAATTTGTAATTATTACCCAAGGGGATGTTAATGCGGCGGCAATAGTATGCCAACGTATTATTGATATGATGCCGAGACATTCTGAGCTCACCGAATATAACATTCAGTGCAGTTTAGGCATTGCGGAGTCGTTACCGCAGCAACATGCAGAAAATATATATGAGCGCGCCGATAAAGCAATGTATTGCGCAAAAGCCGCTGGCAGAAACTGCTTCCGAATTAGCGCTAATTAGCGCTACCTTATCCCCACGCCATACTGACAACTAATTGCCGAAAAAAAAGCCCTTCTTTAGGGGCTTCTTGGTTGATCACTTTATCTTAATTACATCCCTCGAAGCTGAATACGCCTTAAAAATTCCGTCATCACCCGATCGTAAACTAAATCACCTAAAAACAAATCCTCTACCCCATGATCAATACTGGGATTGTCGTTCACTTCAATCACATAAGCTTTACCGTCAATTTCTTTTAAATCGACGCCATACAATCCCGCACCAATTAAATTAGACGCTTTGACTGCGGCATCGACAATATTTTGCGGCACCATTTTTAAATCGATACAGTCAAAATCACCACTGCTGACACGGCCACTCTGGTGATGTTGATATATCTGCCAATGACCGCGGCTCATAAAATAACGACAGGCGTAAATAGGTTGACGATTTAACACCCCAATCCGCCAATCATAATCGGTTGGCATAAACGCTTGCGCTAAAATTAGCGCACTGTGCTCAAAGATTATCGCTGCTTGTTCAAGCAAGGTTTCACGGTCGTTAACTTTAACCACCCCGAGCGAAAATGCGCCATCGGGTACTTTAAGCACAATAGGCAATCCTATGGTGCTAATGACATTTTCTGCCCAGTTTTTATCTGATGCTTTAAAGATTAAACTTTTGGGTACAGGCACTTTATGTTTGTTTAATAGCTCAGTTAAAAACACCTTATTAGTACACTTCATAATGGATTCAGGATCGTCCATTACCACTAGCCCCAGCTGCTCTGCCGCCTTAGCAAACCGGTATGTAAAATTACTGATATTAGTGGTTGAACGGATAAATAAGCCATCAAACTCGCTTAGCCGAGCGAGATCATGAGAACTAATTTGGACTAAATCCATACCAATACGATTAGCCGACTTAGTAAAGAGTTTCAGTGCCGCTTTATCTGATGGCGGCATTTTCTCATGTTCATCCACCAACATGGCAATTTCATAACGATAGCGCTTTGACGGTTTCGGTAAACGCCACACTTTTTGTGAAAACACTTCGAGGTACTTAGCAAATAAATCTTGTTCTGGCTCGGTTAAATCTTGAAATGCAGCAGGCTCAATCGCATCCACTTGCCATTTACCCGCCATTTTTAATAAACGTACTTGTAATACGGGAACGGTAAAACGTTCAAAAATTTTACGGGCAAGCTTATCAAGTGACGGATTATCGCAATAACCAAAATACAGCTTCATGGTGATTTCGTTCAGCGTATCTGACAGTTTATCTAAACCGACTTGCGGTAAACTAAAAAAACGGTCCTGAGATAAATCATTAATGGTCATTACCCTAGGGATCACTCTGTGACCGCGAGCTTCAGCCATTAGCGAGCAGTAATAGCCCGTGCTTAAATAATCATAACTGCGGCACAAGTTAATCACTTGCATGGCACTCTTATCTGAAAATGCCCCCATTTCTAAATAATCATGAACCGTGACCATATTGTCACTGGGTAAATAGGGACGCCAATCATTAACATCGTCGGTGACAATTAAAAACTGAGCCATAAATATCTATTGCCTCTTGTGCGGTTTAGCGCGAAAATTAACCCACTATCATGTTTGCCAACTCGAGCCGACTCATGCTGCTTCGTCAAGCTATCCCCAGCGATTTACCCCAACTTAACCATATCGAACACAATGCTTTTAGCGGCGATAAAATCAGTTCTCGGCAGATGAAACGCTTTGTTAATTCGCCACTAGACAGCTTATTAGTGGCCGACATAGACGGCACACTTGCAGGCTATGCACTCGTGTTGTTTCATCGTGGCACGCGACTAGCTCGACTTTATTCTATTGCCGTTACTGCCGAGTTTAGAGGCCGCAACATTGCCTTTGAGCTGGTCACACAATGTGAACACACTGTCATCGAGCGAGGCTTCATTACATTACGCCTAGAAGTGCGAAACGACAATATAGCGGCCAAAAATCTTTATCTGAAAATGGGCTATAAGGTGCTAAAAACCTTAGTGCATTATTATGACGACTTAGCTGATGGTGTGCGCATGCACAAACGCTTAGACCCACCAGGGCCAAGCAAAGTTATCAAAATTCCTTTGTACGTACAAACCACGCCATTTACTTGTGGCGCGGCTTGTTTAATGATGGCCATGAGTGCCGTAAAGCCACAATATCTCCCTAGTCGAGTTGATGAGCTGAGCATCTGGCGCGAAGCCACGACTATTTTTATGACCAGCGGTCATGGCGGTTGCAGTGTTCATGGTTTAGCCTTAGCGGCCATTAAACGCGGATTACAGATTGAGATGTACAGCCAATCAACGTCGGTGCCGTTTATTGATAGTGTTCGTGACAGTAATAAAAAAGCCGTTATCACCATTGTGCATGACGACTTTTGTCAGCAATTGTCAGAGCAAGACATTGAAATACATGACGCATCGCCGACACTGGCACAACTTCGCCACTGGATAGACAGCGGCTATGGGGTGTTATTAATGATAAGTACTTATCGATTCAATGGTGAAAAAGGCCCCCACTGGGTGGTATTGAGCGGCTATAACGAGCAGTTTATGTTTATCCATGACCCGTTTGTTGAAGCGCAAAAAGACGCCATTAATGCGGCTTATGTACCGATTAGTCAATCTGAGCTGGCGCAGGTGATGCAGTATGGCAAGCAGAAACAAGTGTCGTGTTTAGTGGTTAAGTCCGCATCCTAGCGCGGTGATTTATAGCCTGCGGCCACTAACGGCATGGCACTTCGCCCACACCAGACCAAGAGGAAACTAGCGCCTGTTCCCTCTTTACTCTTGATAAAAAAATTAGCCACGATAAGTCGCCCGGCTACATTTTTCAAAGCCATATTCACAATCATAGCGAAAAGGTCGCCATGGGGATTAATCCAGCATTTGACTGCAAATTTAGACGGCTTTGGCTTATCTTATTATAAAGCCTGAAAGTCTTAGAGCATACGGGGGCATGAAATGTTGTAAAATGAGCGGTAAATACCATTTATCGAGATTATCCAAACCAACTAATCGTGAATGTATTGATAATATTTAAGATAGCTTTGACTTGCCACAACAGATAAAATGCAAATACATTAAAAAATAATACAATTAAATCAATAACATAATTGGTTAATGACAATGTTAACAATAACTTAAGTGGTCGACTTTATCGGGCTTAGTTCAATAATCTGATAAACTAAGCCGTGGCGTATAGCCAAAATTCAATAGAATTTACCCCTCATTGGATCCGCTAGACTCAAAGATGTATGATAGCAATATATGATGAAAAGGAATTTCAATGAAAAACCGACCCACTACACGATATCTATTGATCCAAATCTGTTCTGTAGCCCAGATCCAGCATCAAAAAACGCCAGTTTCCCATTGCATAAGCCATAAAGCAGACCCATTAATTTAGACTAGGCGTCGGTCAAGTCCAACAAGCGATTTGTGCCTTGCAAACAGCACAAATACTACAACGTTATACCTAAGGATAATTTGTGAATAATAATCAATTTTCTGACAGTTGTTACCTTTGTCATTCGGATTCAAATTACATGAAAACGGACCATGAAAACAAACGGCATTATTTATGCTCAAATGAAAACTGTGGTGAGTATGAAATCTCGTTAAGTGCGATGGAAAACTTAATTGATAATAATGATTTTAAATCTCAATTATTACCATTAGCTAAAAGGTGTAAAGGTACAGAGCGTTTATTAGAAATCACCGTACGTGGTTCAGCTATAGAAGCAAAAACCAAATCGAGAGCTGAGGATGTCATTTAGGGGGGTTATTATTCAGGATAAGTGGGGGCTGATCAGTGGGGGCAGTGTAAACTGTATTTTTCGCCCTTAATCTGACAGCAAAAAAAACTTCATTTTCGCCATATTGACAGAAAATAACGACATTTCCCCTGCTGTTACTGACCGCGTTAGTAACGACCAGATTGGCATGCTTTGGCTAATGCAAATCGTCATTTAAAGCGCTTTAGAGCTAACACCTTGGAGCCCAAAGACAAGTGATAAAATGCGCTAAATTTATTGTCCTATAGTATCTTTAACTGACGCTTTGGACTGTTCAAATAATAGATTTAATGGCTCAAAAAAGGAGGCTTTCGCCTCCTCTTTTTATCAAATAATATTGCGACTATTTACCGTCTTGAGCGCGACGTTTTTTAAAGTCTGACTCTTCGAGCCATTTTGGCCAGTCATTGTTATTGGCTAGCTGTGCAATAATATCACTTATTAAGGCTAAGTCTTGCTCAACCCCACCCAGATCCCAATTGGCATCATAGTCGTCAGCAGCTTGATGGTATTTATGGGCAATATAATCTGGATCGGTATCGCCTAAACTCATAAACATCAACCCAGGCACACCTTGCTGAGCCAAGGCGAAGTGATCTGAACGGAACATCAAGCCATTTTGCGGCCGAGGATCGGCTTTAACCGTGCGACCTTGTGCTTTGGCAGCATTATCTAGATAGGTTTCTAACTGCGATACGCCTTGGCCATAACGCAAAATATAATCCACGCCTTTACCGACATTCATGCCATCAATGTTTAAAAACGCCACTAATTGCTTAGTTGGCACCGGCGGATTGGCAGCAAAGTATTGCGCGCCAATAAGACCGGTTTCTTCGGCGGTAAACGCAGCAAATAAAATAGATCGTTTTGGCGCTTTGCTTTGCTCTTTAAAATGACGAGCAAGTTGTAACACGCCTGCGACACCAGAGGCATTGTCGACCGCACCGTTATAAATGCGAGTCTGGCCATCTTGAACTGTTTTACCCAAGTGATCCCAATGCGCATGCATCACCAACCATTCATCGGCTTGGCTGGTGCCAGGTAATAGCCCTGCTACGTTATAGGATGTGGCTAATTCGATAGTATTCTTTACCGCTAAATTAGCGTTAAGCTTCAGCGGAATAGACTTAAATCCAGCGTTGGCTGCAGTCAGTTTTAGCTTATCAAAATCAAGCCCTGCGGCGTTAAACACTTTTTGGGCTACATTATGTTGAACCCAACCCATCACGCCAATATGTGATTGATTTTTATTATTATCGACTAATGTGAACTTGGTATTGGTATTGCTGTTTTCGACCACATTCCAACCGTAAGCGGCGGGTGCAGTTTCGTGGACAATAAATACCGCTTTAGCCCCCTGCCTTGCCGCTTCTTCGTATTTGTAAGTCCAACGACCATAATAGGTCATGGCATTACCTTTAAAAATGTCAGGATCTTGCGTAGCAAAGCCAGGATCATTCACTAGCACAATGACGGTTTTGCCTTTTACATCAATGTTAGCGTAATCATTCCACTGATATTCAGGGGCATTAATGCCGTAACCAACAAACACCACGTCGCTATTATCTAACGCAACTTGAGGCAAAACTTGCTCAGTGCGCGCGGTGAAATCAGTGCCATTATTAAAAACCAACTCACCAATGTTAAGCTGCATGGTTTGGTCAGCAGTAATTTTTGCCATCGGCACAGCTTGACGGTAACTATCACCAAAGCCCGGCTTAAGCCCCATGGCCTTGTATGCATGTTCTACATACTCCACCGTCAGCTTCTCACCATGTGACAAGGGCCCACGACCTTCAAATTTATCGCTGGCGAGGGTTTGCACATCTTGACGATAGGTTTTTTGATCAAATTGAAATGGCGCAGCATTCACGCTTGGCAACAAAAAAACACCAAACACGGCCAATAAACGAAAAGTATTCACGGACAACGTCCCCTGTTGAGTATTGAGAAAAATCATTGTAGCAGCAAAAAAGCACGCTGCGCTGATGGAAAAATGAAACAACGTCAAACAGTTGGTAACAAGAGATGACAGGCGGTAACAAGCGATGGCTGGCGATAAGAGCGACTAAGCGCCTAGAAGCTAGGGCGGACTGCGTCCTGCTAGAGCGCTGCGCTGCTATAAAAGCTTAACGGCAAACTGATGGCTCGAGGGATGGTAGGCGGTGGCAAGCGATGCTGAGCGATGGTAGGCGAACGCTGCTCTCATGGAAACGGCGGCTAAGAACCTAGTAGTTAGGGTGGACTGCGTCCTACAGAAAATTATTTACAGGCTCACTTGACCATGACAAACAGCCGTTACCGCCTTTACCTCTTGTTATTGCTTTTCATCGCCGTTATCTATTGTCATCGCCGTTATCTATTGCTATCGCTTTTATAGTTTCTAGCAGCGAAGCGCTCTAGCGCCTAGCCGTTGTTATAGCCTTACCTCTTGTTATCGTTTTTTAGCGCTTTTTATCAAAAAACTAATACCTTGTTCACCGGTTTGCGCTACATAACGTTTATCTATCCATAAGCCGATGGCGGCGACTAACACTTCATCATAAAAAATCAGTGGGATTTGTTGGCGTCGCCAAGGTGGAATATTGCATTCTTGCCATAGCTTTTTTAACTCACGCGGTTTTTGACGTTGTGACGAGGCAAATTGCGGCTGGCACTTAATAGAGCCGACGCCGCCGTAGCGAAGGGTCACTTTGCTATTCGTTGGCGGCAAAACTAATAAAGGCTTATCAACCCTTGTTTGTTGGGTTAAATGATATTGATGCTGGCAGACATCCATCAGCATATCGGCCACATCGCCATTTAATAGGCTATTAAAATCAGCGCTGAGTTGGGTGGACGCTAATGGTTCAAGCTCACTATTGTTAAGCGCGTATGCCACGCCTGCAAACCGTTTAACTTGATAGTCGCCCCATTGGATCGACATATTGGCATCATCTTTTGCCGCTAGCAGTTGTGACAGTATCTGCTGTAATTGCGCTTGCGAAGGTAAACTGACGCCACAATGGATGAGATAACCGCGAAACAGTAATGCTTGCCATGCGCCACTTAATTGACCAAACCCAGTGAGCTTAAACCCAGTTGATTCGGTCATTAGTGCATTTGTATCGCTTGGCACTATTAGCCAGTCGGGTAAGCGATGACTCACTTCATCATCTATAACACCTTGCTGCTCAGCACATAATGCCGCACTTCTGGCTGCAGTAGCTGCAATACTGGGCCAGCGCTGCTTTAAGCGTGGAATAATATCGAGTCGTAAAAAGTTACGATCATAGCTGTCGTCTTGATTACTTTCATCTTCGATATGGATTAAACGGTATTGAAGTGCAAATTGCTCTATTTGATCACGGCTGATCTCTAATAACGGTCTGACTAACCAAGCTTGTTGGTATGCTTGTATCGCGCCCATTGCCGCCAACCCTTTTGGCCCTTGGCCGCGTTTTAACGCCAATAATAGGGTTTCGAGTTGATCGTCTTGGTGATGGGCGGTCAGTAAAATATCACCCGGATTGAGGTAGCGGTCAAAAGCGTGGTAACGGGCCTCGCGTGCTTGTGCTTCTAAGCTTTGTCTTGGGCCTTTATCAACCTTGACTCGCTCAATTTGCAGCGGTAATTGGTAATGCCCTGCTCGCGTTATACAGTGTTGTACCCAAGTGTCTGCATTGGCGCTGAGTCCATGATGCACATGAATAAGTAAGCAGGCTATGTGCGGGTATTTTTGCGCAAACGCACTGAGTCCATACGCTAATACTTCAGAATCAACCCCACCACTGTAAGCCAACACGACCTTAGGCGTATGTTCATGTTGCGATGCTGTCACGTGAACAAGCGGCATTAACGCTTGTTCAAGTAAATGGAGCAATTGTTCTACCGTCATTGGTTCTGAGGCCGAGGATTTTACGGTCATGGTATGCGCCTAGTTAAATACGATTTTAACATTAGTCGAGCCGAGCATACTTTCAAGCGCTAATATCAACTCGTCACTGGGATTGACTCGCCATTCATCACCTAAGGTAATTTTACCGCTGGCTTGGGGTTGCGCATAATCAATAGTCACAGGCACCACGCCATTTCGCCAAGGGGTTAAGGTTTGCTCAAAGGTTTCTAGCCATTCAGATGTCACTTGCGATGCGTCAACCTTGATTTCAACAGCTTTAGCAAAATGACTGCGTGCTTCGCCGATTTCGATAATGTTACGGGCATTCATGCGATTGCCACCAGAGAAGTCATCGAAACTGACATCGCCTTCACAAATTAAAATACGATCTTTTTCAATCAGCTGGCCAAATTTTTCAAACGGCTCGGTAAATAACATCACTTCTAAGCGGGCACTTTTATCATCTAAGGTGACCAGACCCATTTTAGACCCCCGCTTAGTGAGCAACACCCGCGTAGCGACCACTAACCCTGCCACTTTAACGGTTTTACCGCGCTCTGTTGGGTGAATATCTTTTAAGCGGCCGCTGGTGTATTGCTTAAGCTCTTTTAAATATTGATTTATCGGGTGACCCGTTAGGTACAAGCCTAATGTTTCGCGCTCACCATCAAGCCAAATTTTATCAGGCCAAGGCGTGCACTCAACAAAGTTTTGTTTGCTGTCTTCAGGTTCGCTATTCAATAAACCGAACATGTCATTCTGGCCAATGGCTTCGGCTTTGGCATGTTGCGCCGCGGCGCTGATGGCTTGTGGCAAGGTCGCCATCATTGATGCGCGATGTGGGCCAAGGTGGTCTAATGCCCCCGCAAAGATCAGTTTTTCAATCACTCGCTTATTGAGTTTTTTTAAATCAATTCGAGCACAGAAATCAAAAAGATCGCTGAACGGTCCATTTTTACGGGCGTCTAAAATAGAGTCTACCGGGCCTTCACCGACCCCTTTAATCGCGCCAATACCGTAAACAATATTCAGATCATCATCGACGGTAAACTTAAATAAGCCTTTGTTCACATCGGGTGGAATTAACGGCAAGCCCATGCGCTCACATTCATCCACTAAGGTGACAATTTTGTCGGTGTTGTCCATGTCGGCAGACATTACCGCTGCCATAAATTGAGCTGGATAATGGGTTTTAAGCCACAAGGTTTGGTAGGAGACTAACGCATAAGCGGCAGAGTGAGATTTGTTAAAACCGTAGCCCGCAAATTTTTCGACCAAGTCGAAGATTTTCATCGACAGGTCGCCGTCTATGCCGTTATTAATGGCCCCTTCTTTAAACGTGCCACGTTGCTTGGCCATTTCTTCAGGTTTTTTCTTACCCATTGCACGACGCAGCATATCCGCGCCGCCTAAGGTATAACCCGACAATACCTGAGCAATCTGCATCACCTGCTCTTGGTACAAAATAATGCCATAAGTCGGTGCTAGCAGCTCTTTTAAAGACTCATGCTGATAATCGGCATCTGGGTATGAGACTTCCTCACGTCCATGCTTACGTTCGATAAAATTATCTACCATGCCTGACTGCAGAGGACCTGGGCGGAACAAAGCCACCAGTGCGATCATGTCCTCAAAACAGTCGGGTTTCAGACGCTTAATCAAGTCTTTCATGCCGCGAGATTCCAGCTGGAATACGGCCGTTGTTTCGTAACGCTGTAACAGTTTAAAACAGGCAGGATCATCCAATGGGATCGCGTCGATACGGATATTATCGAGGCCTTTTTGCTTTTGCACTCGGTTAACCATTTTGAGTGCCCAGTCGATAATCGTTAGGGTACGCAGCCCCAAGAAATCGAACTTAACCAGACCGGCCGTTTCTACATCGTTTTTATCAAATTGAGTCACCGGGTTTAAGCCTTCGGCATCGCAATATAATGGTGCGAAATCAGTAATTCGAGTGGGGGCAATAACCACCCCGCCCGCATGCTTACCGGCGTTACGAGTCACCCCTTCTAAGCGACGACACATGTCGATAAGCTCTTTTACATCTTCATCACCATCATAGGCTTCAGGAAGCGATGGCTCGACTTCAAAGGCTTTAGCCAGTGTCATTCCAGGTTCTGCAGGGATCATTTTGGTTAGACGTTCAACAAAACCGTATGGATGACCTAACACGCGGCCAACATCTCGAACAACCGCTTTGGCCGCCATAGTACCAAACGTAATAATCTGCGATACCGCTTCTCGACCGTATAACTCGGCAACGTGGTCAATGACTTCGTCACGACGATCCATACAAAAGTCGACGTCAAAATCGGGCATCGAGACTCGTTCAGGGTTCAAGAAACGCTCGAACAGTAAGTCGTATTCCAGTGGATCTAAGTCAGTAATCTTTAGTGCATAAGCCACTAACGATCCGGCTCCAGAACCACGACCAGGTCCAACCGGAATGTCATTGTCTTTGCCCCATTGAATAAACTCCATCACAATAAGGAAGTAACCAGGAAAACCCATTTGGTTAATCACTTTCAGCTCAATTTCGAGACGTTCATCATACCCGCCACGGTTTTCGGCGCGAACGAGTGGATCAGCAAATAAAAATTCGAGACGCTCTTCTAGGCCTTTTTGTGACACATTAACCAAAAAATCTTCGATGGATAAGTCACCCGTAGGGAAATTGGGCAGAAAATATTCGTTTAATAGAATGGTGACATTGCAGCGTTTGGCAATTTCAACGCTATTTTGGATCGCCGACGGAATATCGGCAAACAGCGCGATCATCTCATCTTCGGTTCGCAGGTATTGTTGATCGCTATAGGTTTTGGGACGGCGTGGATCGACTAAGGTAAAACCATCATGAATAGCCACCCGAATTTCATGGGCCTCAAAATCGTCTTGCTTTAAAAAAACCACTTGGTTGGTGGCGACAACAGGTAAGCCTTTTGATGATGCTAACCCAACCGCCATGTGTAAATAGCGTTCTTCATCTGCACGGCCTGTGCGGATAAGCTCGATATAATAACGGTCTTCAAAATGCTGCTGATAAAATTCAATTAATGAGTCAACTTGGTTTTGATTGCCTTTTAATAATGCCTTACCCACGTCGCCATCTCTGGCACCCGAGATAATAATCAAGCCAGTGTTAAATTTAATCAGCCAGTCTTGGTCTATCACCACT
The DNA here is from genome assembly GCF_040310145.1 of Shewanella sp. S1-49-MNA-CIBAN-0167. Lineage (NCBI taxonomy): Bacteria > Pseudomonadati > Pseudomonadota > Gammaproteobacteria > Alteromonadales > Shewanellaceae > Shewanella > Shewanella sp. S1-49-MNA-CIBAN-0167. Next base: position 57,168 of record NZ_JBEOPO010000011.1, read on the forward strand.
CGATTTTGGACATGACCGCGAAGATAGGCCTCACTGATCAATTGCGTCAGATTTTGGTAGCCTTCATTGTTCATCGCGATAATGGTTAAGGCACAAAATTCTTTTTCAAAACCTGGGGTTTGCACCCAAAAGTCGGCACCAATAATAGGTTTAACACCAGCGCCATGACAAGCACTGTAGAACTTTACCAAACCACAAAAGTTGTTTTGATCGGTTAACGCTATCGCTGCCATACCCTGATTTTCAGCAGCAGCAATAATCGGTTTCACTTTGGCAACGCCATCTGACATTGAATAATCACTGTGGACGCGCAAATGAACAAAACGAGGATCGGACATAGATTAATTTTCTTCGAAAAAGATGAATGTAATAACACGAAAAAGCGGGATTTAGACTACCAAACTAAGCGACTTTCTCCAACGATTTAGTCGGTTAATCTGGGTATTATCAAAATGTATCCTGAAGCAAAATGCGCTGGGCGACAGGTTTAAAACTCTTACGATGTTCCGCTAACACGCCATACAAGGCTAATGCTTCAAAGTGCGCTTTGGTCGGATAACCTTTATGCTTAGCAAAACCATACTGTGGGTGCTGACTGTCTAAGGTGTCCATCTCTGCATCACGAGTGACTTTGGCAATAATGGATGCTGCACTGATGGCGGCCACTAATCCGTCACCTTTTATGATTGCATGACTGGCTATACCAAAATCGGGCACACGATTACCATCGACTAATACTCGTTCTGGTTGAAGGCTTAAGCCAGCAACGGCGCGCTGCATTGCCAGCATGGTGGCATGTAAAATATTTAACTGATCAATTTCAACAGGGCTTGCACGGCCGACACTGACACATAATGCGTTTTCCATAATCACTTGATATAAAGCATTACGGCGTTTCTCACTCAGTTTTTTTGAATCATTGAGTCCAACAATGGGGTTACTCGGATCTAAGATCACAGCAGCCGTTACCACATCGCCAACCAATGGACCACGTCCAACTTCGTCAACACCGGCAACCAGCCCTTGTGAAATGATGGCCACTTGTTCAGGGGTAATATTTTTTATCACAACCGGTAATGTCAACATATTAACTTATCCTAGTCAGGTTACTGCGTTTGCAATAATGCCACCACGGCATCGGCAGCTCGCTCGCTGGCGTTACACTTAAGTAATTGATGCATCTGTTCGAACTTTGTATTAAGTGGCGTAAAATCTTGGTTGAGTTGCTTGATCACCTCATCTGCAATCAACTGCGGCTGGCAATTAGCTTGCATACATTCTGGTACTATCGTTTCGTTTGCCAATAAGTTGGGCAGCGAATAGTTGGTGATACTCATCATACGGATGCCAATCGCGTAGGTAATGGGGCTTACACGATAAGCCACCACCATTGGGCGTTTAACCAGCATAGCCTCTAGAGTCGCAGTGCCAGAGGCCAATAAAATACAATCAGCGGCAGCCATCACCTCACGAGATTGACCTTCAATAATGGTGACTTCTAAATCGGGAGCAAACTGCGCAAGCGCAGCAATAAATTGTTGCCGGCGAGCATCATTAACTACTGGAGTGACAAATTTGATGTCTGGATAGGCTTGTTTAACGAGCTGAGCGGCTTTGACAAACGGTTCAGCTAATTGCTTTAGCTCACCGCCTCTGGATCCTGGCAATACCGCCAAGTATTCAGCATTGGGATCCAATCCTAATAGCTGCCGTGCGGCCAGCTTATCACTGTGCATCGGAATATCGTCCGCAAGTGTATGGCCAACAAAGGTACAAGGCACTTGATGCTTGTCATAAAAGGCCTTTTCAAACGGCAATAACGACAACACCATATGAGTGGCTTTGGCAATTTTAAATATCCGTTTTGGACGCCAAGCCCACACTGACGGGCTGACATAATGCACGGTTTTAATCCCTTTGGCTTTTAATTTAAGCTCTAGGCCAATATTAAAATCGGGCGCATCAATACCAATAAAACAGTCTGGCGCTAATTCCGTAATGTGTTTCACGAGACTTGAGCGAATATGAAGCAGTCGAGGTAAATGTGATAACACTTCGACTAAGCCCATGATCGACAGTTCTTCCATTGGGAATAGACTTTCAAACCCAAGAGCTTGCATACGAGGGCCACCAATGCCAATAAAACGCGCATCAGGATAGCGTTGCTTGAGTGAATGAACTAAACCGGCACCTAAAATATCGCCGGAGAGTTCTCCGGCGACAATGGCAAATACTTTTGGGGAAGAGTTGGTCATCGTTTCCGTCTATCGAATGATGCCGCGAGCGGAGTGATTTACAAAATCCACGAACGCTTTTACATTTACGTCCTTTTCAGCAGACTCAGCCAATTCGGCATTGGCTTCTTCAATGGTTAAGCTCTTACGAAATACTGCTTTATACGCATTAAAGATTGCCCGCTGGCTTTCTTTGGTAAAACCACGGCGTTTTAGGCCTTCTAAATTTAATCCACGAGGTACAGCAGGGGAACCCGCTGCCATCACAAATGGCGGTACGTCTTGTAAAATAAGTGACGCTCCAGCGGTAAAAGCATGGTCACCGATATGTACAAACTGGTGCACACCGGTCATGCCGCCCAAAATAACCCAATCGCCAACGTGCACATGACCCGCAATTGACGCATTATTAGCCATAATAACGTTATCACCAACAACACAGTCATGGGCAATATGTACATACGCCATTAACAGGTTATTAGACCCTATGCGGGTTTCACCCTTGTCTTGGGTGGTACCACGGTGAATAGTGACCGACTCACGAATAATGTTATTGTCACCGATAATTAAGCGCGTTTGTTCGCCGGCGTACTTTTTGTCTTGACACTCTTCGCCAACCGAAGCGAATTGAAAAATACGATTACCTTTACCGATAACCGTTGGCCCCTTAACCACAACATGCGAATTTATCCATGTGTCGTCGCCGATTTCAACATTCTCACCAATATAGGTCCAAGGACCAATAGTGACATTGTTACCAATTTTGGCTGTTGGGTGAACAAATGCTAATTTATCTATCACTTTTTAATCTCTCTGCGTGCGCACATAATTTCAGCTGAACAAACCAGTTCACCATCAACCAAGGCTTGACCAATAAACACACCAATACCACGACGCTCTTTAATCATTTTAACGTGAAAATGTATTTGATCACCCGGCTCAACAACACGTTTAAAACGCGCTTTATCAATACCGGCAAAATAATACAATACTTCTGGCGACGGCTCAGTGCTCATGGTTTTAAAAGCAAGTAAACCCGTTGCTTGTGCCATGGCTTCTAAAATAAGCACACCTGGCATAACGGGTTGTATAGGGAAATGTCCCTGAAAAAATGGCTCATTAATCGTGACATTCTTAATCGCATGTAATTGCTCACCCACGGTAAAATCCAATACACGATCAATCAACAAAAATGGATATCTATGAGGTAGATATTTAAGGATCTCTTTAATATCCATGGTGTTTAATTGATTTGACACACTACATTCCTTTAATAAGGCAGAATTACAATTATTCTGTGCCCTTAGCACTTTTTTCGAGGGTTTTCACGCGGTTAAATAGTTCATCTAATTGACGAAAGCGCACCGTGTTCCGACGCCACAGTTTGTTTTCCATTGCGACAGTCGCGGACGAATACACACCTTTATCGCGAATAATGCTAGTCACATTGGTTCCTCCGCTAACATGGACACCGTCAGCGATACTAAGATGTCCAGCAACAGCACTACCACCACCAATAATGCAGTATTTACCTATGGTAGAACTCCCTGCAATTATAGACCCACCTGCAATTGCGGTGTTTTGCCCAATGATGACATTATGGGCAATTTGAATTTGATTGTCGATGATCACACCATCGTGTATCTCGGTGTGCGACAGCGCGCCACGATCAACACTGGTGCATGCACCTATTTCGACATAATTACCAATGCGCACGCCACCTGTTTGGGGGATTTTAATCCAATTACCGTGCTCATTTGCATACCCAAATCCATCCGAACCAATAACAGAACCGGAATGAATGATGCAATTGTGGCCAATATGTACATTATGATAAACGGTAACATTCGCCCAAAGGCGTGAATCTGAACCAATAATACTGGCTTCACCTACGACGCAACCTGGACCAATCTGAACATTTTCACCCAAAATAACATTGGCACCAATCACCGCATTTGCACCAATAGCCACACCGTCACCTAAAATGGCTGACGAGTCTATTTGTGCCGAAGGGTGTATACCTAATGCCGCTTTAGGTGTCGTATCAAGTAATTGCGCCACACGGGCAAACCCCACGTAAGGGTCACTGACAATAAGGGCATTACCATGATAACGGCTTGCTTCTTTTTCGCTTAGCAACACCGCGCTAGCTTGAGTTGCCTCAAGCTTTGCACGGTATTTACTATTGGCTAAAAAAGAGAGTTGACCTTGGATTGCATGTTCAAGGGTGGCTACACTAGTAATTTCCAGTGATCCATCACCTTTAACCGTTGCGCCCAATAATTGGCTAAGCTCTTTTAAAGTCACTTTCTGCATACTTATTATTTGCCTTTGCTTAAGGCTTCTACCACTTTGCTGCTAATGTCAGCTTCTGGCTTAACAAAAATAACTGCGCCACGTTGCAGCACCATGTCGTATTTTTCTTTACCAGCAATGGTATTAATGGCTTTTTGAACTAGAACTAATAGCTTGTTTTGCTCTTCACCTTGACGACGACGCATGTCTTCGTCTAATGCTTTGCCTTTTAATTGGAATTCAGATTTTAATGATTCCATTTTACGGACTAAATCAGTCTTTTGTGTGTCGCTCATTAAGGCGCCGTCACGTTGTTGCTTTTCGACCAAAGAACGCATTTCCTCCTGCATTTTTTGGACTTCAGCAACACGATCACCAAACTCAGCTTTTAATGATTTAGAAATTTGTTCGCGCTGTGGCAGCTGTTCAAACACCTCACCCATATCAACCACCGCGAGTTTTTCCGCTTGGGCTAGCATAGGGGTAGCAAATAATGCCAATGTAATTAATGCGCGATTTACCATCTTTTTCAAAGTAGACTCCTTGTTAAAATTGTCGTTATCAGCTAAACATGCCGAGTGTATTTGTTTTAGAACGTTTTGCCAATATTGAATGAGAAAATCTCTGTCTCATCATCTTCATACTCTTTGAGTGGCCAAGCTAAACTGAATACCATAGGACCCATTGGCGATAACCACTGTACGCTCATACCCCACGAGGCACGTATGCGCTCAGGATCACTATAATCTTCTAACTTAATAAACTGATCTGCTGGCAGAGTGCGATACGAATCATAATCGAACTCGGTATCCCATACGTTACCGGCATCGACGAAGAAACTGGTCCGCACTGAGTTAGTGTACGCTTCATCGAGGAATGGCGTCGGCACGATCATTTCAAAGCTGGCTGTCGCAATCGCATTACCACCAATTGAACGACCAGAACTCACCTGAACCTTAGTTGGGTCACCAGGCGAAGCTATACTACAACCATCACCAGCAATGTCCGGAGAACATGGCTCACTACCACGGTATGCATAGAACGAACGTGGACCGACTGAGTTCGACTTAAAGCCACGTAACGAGCTGCTACCACCAGAGTAATAGTTTTCCCAGAACGGTAAGATTTGATCGTTGTCGTTAAACTGACCATAACCGTTTGCATAACCTAAACGGGCACGAGCCAAAAATACAAACCCATGTTGAGGTGTCAGCGGGAAGTAGAAATTAGTGTCAAAATCCGTTTTAAAGTACTGTAAGTCAGAACCCGGCACGGTCATTTTACCGCTTAAACGTTGCGATGAACCGTCTGTCGGGAACGTACCTCGGTTAAGTGTGCTGCGATACCAACCGGCATTCAATTCAAAGTTATCAAAGCTTAAGTCTGAGTTTGCATCATCCGTTTCACGATACACATTATAGAAACGCAATGCTTGTTCATAAGCCGATATTTCTGAAATAGTATTATGACGATAACCAATACCACCGTTTAAACGGTTGGATTCATTAATCGGAAATCCTGAGTTTAATGCAACACCATAAGATTGATTCTTATAGCGCTCAAGGTTAGCCTCGTTGGCATCAAATTCGTTCCAATACACACTGCCGCCTAAACTAACACCATCTTTAGTAAAGTATGGATTGGTGAAAGACAAGTTAGCACTGCGCGAGTATTTATTAGTATTGATACTAATACCCGCTTGGTTACCTGTACCAAGGAAGTTATTTTGTTCAACCCCAAACTGCAAGCTCACACCTGATTCAGTACCATAACCCACACCGGCGTTAAACGAACCTGATGGCTGCTCTTTTACTGCGATGGCCACATCGACTAAATCGTCACTGCCTGGCACTTGAATTGTTTCGGCATCAACGGTTTCAAAATAACCTAAACGGTTAAGGCGAAGTTTAGACTGCTCAATCTGAGCAGAATTCAACCACGCCCCTTCCATTTGACGTAATTCGCGACGCAGTACTTCGTCTTTGGTTACCGTGTTACCGGTAAAGTTAATTGAGCGAACATAAACACGCTTACCTGGCTTGATATTGATGTTGAGCACCACTTCTTTGGATTCATCATCAATTTCAGGATAGGTTTTCACTTCAGGATAAGCATAACCAAAACGGCCAAGATATTTGCTGTACATTTCTTCGGTGAATGTTACATCGGCACCGTTGTACATATTGCCTGCTTTGATTGGTAAAATACCTTTCATTAACGCTTCGCGGCCCATAAGGTCACCAATTAAGTTAACTTCTTTTACCTTGTACGTTTCGCCTTCATCCACATTAATAGTGATGTACAAACCTTTACGGTCCGGTGTCATCGCCACTTGTGTTGAGGTGACTTCAAAACGAATATAGCCTTGATTATGGTAATAGGTTTTGATTGTTTCTAAGTCAGCTTGTAGCTTTTGCTTTTGGTAGCGACGCTCACCAAATAAATCCCACCATGCCACATAGTCTTTAAGCTCAATCATGCTGATGAGCTCAGAGTCAGAAAACACTGTGTTACCTACCACGTTAATTTGGCGAATTTCAGCCGCTAAACCTTCGGTAAACTTAAATTTAAGCTCAACACGGTTACGGGGTAAGTTGATGATTTGAGCTTCAACTTTGGCGCCGTATTTACCGACACCGTAATAGAAATCTTGCAAGCCTTTTTCAATGCCTGACAACATGGTTCTATCAAGTGATTCGCCCGCTTTAACACCAGAACCGTCAAGACTTTCTTGTAACTGTTCGTCTTTGATATCTTTATTACCTTCAAACGAGATAATACTGATAGTAGGACGCTCTTTAACCGTGACAAAGAGTATACCGTCTTCATGACTGACACTGATGTTTTCAAAATTGGTTGAACCGTAAAGGCTCTTAATCGCTTGCTGTAATTTAACTTCATCTACCGTGTCACCTACTTTCACAGGTAAACTCAATAGTGCTGCACCGAGAGCAACTCGTTGCAGACCTTCTACTTGGATGTCGGTCACTTCAAAAGGTTGGAAAGACTCTGCCCAACCATTCCCTGAAAAAGACGCGCCGACGAATAACATCGAGGCAAAAATTTTATTAAATCTCATAGAGCACTTCTAATTATTAGTCTGTCCTTGCTCAGAGTCGGGCAAAATCGTTGAATAAGGCAACACCCATCAACATTAGCAGCATAGCTGCGCCAAACCTGAAACCTATTTCCTGCACCTTTTCGGGTACAGGCTTACCAGTAATCACTTCTATAAAGTAATACAGCAAGTGTCCACCATCGAGCACTGGCAGAGGCATTAAGTTAATAATGCCTAAGTTAACGCTGATGAGCGCAATAAAACCTAGAAAGTACACTAAGCCGTAACTTGCACTGGCGCCTGCGCCTTGTGCAATCGAAATAGGACCACTAAGATTTTTCACCGATACATCGCCGGTAAATAATTTCCCGATCATCTTAAAGCTGACGACAACGAGTTGCCACGTTTTGTCAGCTGCAGCAATAACCGAATCTACTATGCCATACTCAAGCTCAAAGCGCATATTATCAGGCCATGGGTCTTGGGTTGGGCTAATTCCAACAATCCCGATAGTCTCACCGTCAGGATTTTGTTGTGCTTTTGGCACAACATTAACATTGATGAGTTCACCTTGACGTATCAATGTCATATTAATATTTTTGTTAGCAGAGCTTTGTACCACATCAACAAACGTATTCCAATCGCTGTATGGCGTGTCATTAATGTTGACTAATTTATCGCCAACTTTAATACCTGCTTGCTCTGCCGCACTGTTTTTACTGACTGCGGCAATGGTTGGATCGATCCCAGGGCGAAAAATACCCAAACCTAATGAGGTTATAGGAGATTCTTTTTCGGGATCAAATGCCCACTGGCGGGTATCAAGTTTTACGGTGCGAGCCGGCATATCCATGCCTGATAATTCAGATAGTGGCGCCAAGGTTAACTCAATACTGTCGTCACCAATATGACCGACTAAGGCTAAGTTAACCTCTTGCCAAGTGCGTACCTTGCGTCCTGATACTGCCATAATCTGTTGCGGCTCAACCAAGCGAATAACACTGGCAGGGCTATCTAACTTGGTACTGTCAATGACCGGTTTTATCGACGGAGTACCAATAAGGTACATGACATATAGGGCCAAAATAGCAAAAATAAAGTTAGCAATGGGGCCTGCTGACACAATCGCAATACGCTGCCACACTGTTTTACGGTTAAACGCTTGATCAAGTAGATGTTCAGGCACCTCTTCAACGCGCTCATCGAGCATTTTGACATAGCCACCGAGTGGGATCATGGCGACAACATATTCAGTGCCATCTTTACCCACTTTGCGCCAAATCGCTTTGCCAAAACCAATAGAGAAGCGCTCGACTTTAACACCACAGCGACGGGCAACCCAAAAGTGGCCATATTCGTGTGCGGTAATCAAAATACCTAAAGCGACAATAAAAGAACCTAAGCTCCAAAAAAAATCTATCATTATTCCTCTGAACTAATTAAGTGCTTTAATGGCAGACATTGCTGTCGTGCGTGTTTGTGCATCTAACTGTAAAATATCGTCAATACTGGCTAAGCGAGTTTGTTGTACCTGGTCTAAACAACGTGCGTTTATAGTTGCAATATCAGTAAAACGGATCTGACCCTTTAAGAAAGCATCAACGGCAACTTCGTTAGCAGCATTTAATACTGTGGTGGCTTCTTGCCCTTGTTCACAGGCTTGCATGGCTAAACGCAAACAGGGAAAACGACTGAAGTCAGGTTCACAAAAGCTTAATTGTCCGACTTTGAAAAAGTCTAAAGGTTCAACGCCAGCGTCAATTCTTTGCGGATAGCTCATAGAATGAGCAATGGGTGTACGCATATCGGGGTTACCCATTTGCGCAATAACAGAGCCATCTCGGTACTGCACCATTGAATGAATCACGCTTTGCGGGTGAATGACCACTTTGAGTTGTTCAGCCTGCGTGTTAAATAGCCAGCGGGCTTCGATAAACTCTAAACCTTTATTCATCATAGTGGCTGAATCAACAGAGATTTTAGGTCCCATAGACCAATTAGGGTGATTACACGCCTGAGCAGGCGTCATCGCACTCAGGGTGGTTAAATCAGTGTTTAAAAACGGCCCACCAGAACCGGTTAATAAAATATGTGAGATGCCATTGGCAGTCAGATCGCAATAGCCTAACTGGGCTTGTACATTAGTCGGTAAACATTGAAAAATCGCATTATGCTCGCTGTCGACAGGTAAAACGGTTGCTCCCGATGCTCTAGCCGTGTGCATAAATAACTCACCCGACATCACTAATGCTTCTTTGTTGGCTAACAACACCCGTTTACCCGCTTTAACGGCATCAAATGTCGGCACTAAACCAGCAGCACCAACAATGGCCGCCATAACGGTATCAGTGCGACTGTCTGTCACTAACGCGTTCAGAGCCTCAGCCCCTGTCGTCACTTGAGTAATGCAGTTTTTAGGTAATAATGCTTTCAGCTGCATAGCAGCGCTCTCGGCCACCATATGAGCATATTCAGGCTGATGGGTGATGCACAAGGCCAGCATTTTATTAACACTGGCATTGGCCACTAATCCATGGACATGAAAATCGGTAGGGTTATTTACAATCACGCTTAAAGTGCTTGCACCTATTGAGCCTGTTGCCCCTAAAATCACTATATTCTGCATTGGTATTACATCCACAGGGTGATATAGATAAAGGTAAATACTGGCAGTGCTGCGGTTAAACTGTCGATACGATCCAAAACACCACCGTGACCAGGTAAAATAGAGCCTGAATCTTTAATGTTAGCAGCACGTTTAAACATGCTTTCAGACAAATCGCCAAAAGCAGATGCCAGCGCAGTGACTAACGTGACCACAATGAGCAAGCCTAACTCTTGTTCTGGCGCGACATACATAATACCCGCAACCACAACCATAGTGGTAATTAAGCCACCCACTAAGCCCTCAAGTGTTTTAGCTGGGCTCACACTCGGCATCAATTTATGCTTACCTAACTTACGGCCAGCAAAATAAGCCCCCGTATCCGTAGCCCAAACCACTAGCATGACAAGAAACACTAATGCACCACCATAATAGGGGTGAACGTTGCTGCTTAATGATTTAAGCGCGATCAAAGAGGCAAAACACGGTATGAGTGTTAACTGGCCAAACATGGATTTCAACATTGGGCTGTCTTTCCATATTTTGGCACTTTTAGGAAAACTAAACACCAATACGCTGCTGACTATCCACCAAAATACACCGATAGTGATAATGGCAAGGTACATAGGGTGTAATTGCCCTTTAAACCACAACACATCAATGGGTACAGCTAAATTAAGCGCTATGAGTAAAAGACCGAGTGTCGCGGTAAAAGACCACTGGGTGACATTACAGCTTGGGTCAATAAAACTGCCCCACTCTTTTGCTGCAATTAAAAACACTGGCACTAACACCCAAGCAAACACATTTGCTGATAGTAAAAATATAGCCCCGAGTACAATTGGGATTAACCACAATGCTGTTATTATTCGTTGTTTTAGCAAGAAACTAATCCTCTTAAGATTTATATTGCGCGTATCTCTTCAATTTGACTCCCGGTCAAACCAAAACGGCGCTGCCGACGGGCAAAAATGGCAATGGCATTTCGAAATGCTTGCTCATCAAAGTCAGGCCATAGAGTGTCAGTAAACACAAACTCGGCATAGGCGGCCTGCCATAATACAAAATTACTAATGCGGTAGTCACCGCCAGTTCGGATCATTAAATCAACTTCGCTCTGACTTTGCATGCACAAATGTTCATTTAATGCTTCTTCAGTCATCTGACTGCTGCTGATTTCACCACTTTCAACTTTTTCGGCTAATTTTTGTGCTGCTTGCAAGATATCCCAACGTCCGCCATAGTTCGCCGCCACATTTAATATCAAACCGGTATTGGCAGCCGTTTTGTCTTGAGCCGACGCAATTTGCTTTTGCAAGCGAGGCGAAAAGCGACTGATATCACCAATAATATTGAGCTTAACTTGGTTTTTGTCGAGTAATTTTAATTCACGTTGTAACACTGTAAAAAACAGTTCCATTAGCAAACTGACTTCTTTATCTGGTCGGCGCCAATTTTCACTGGAAAATGCAAACAAGGTTAATGATTCAATACCAAGTTGACTTGCAGTACTTACCGCACGACGCACCGCTTTAACACCCGCTTTATGACCAAAAACCCGCGCTTTACCCTGCAGTTGTGCCCAGCGGCCATTGCCGTCCATAATAATCGCAACATGCTTAGGCAGAGATTGTTTTACCGCATCAGATAATTGTCCTGGCAGCAATTGCGAAGTCATTAACTCCGAATCGGCTTTAGGGTCTGATTCAAACTCAACTGTAGAAGACATCTACGACAATCCTTTATAAAAACAAACGCCGTGTAGTATACCCTTACACGGCGTGTTAACTCTAGCGTCTAAATTGACAGATTATACTTCCATCAACTCTTTTTCTTTCGTTGCTAGAATTTGATCAATATTTTTGATAGATGAATCAGTGTGCTTTTGCACTTCATCTTCACTACGACGAACATCATCTTCAGTACAGTCTTTGGCTTTTTCAAGCTTCTTGACTTCACTGATCGCATCACGACGCACGTTACGAATAGCAATACGGCCGTTTTCTGCTTCGTTACGGACCACTTTGATGAAGTCTTTACGACGTTCTTCAGTTAACGAAGGTAACGGAATACGTAGCGTTGCACCGGCAGTCATCGGGTTTAAGCCCAAATCAGAGCTCATGATTGCTTTTTCTACCGATTGAACTATCGATCTATCGAACACGTTTACAGTTAATGTACGAGAGTCTTCTACACCCACGTTAGCCACTTGATTAAGGGGTGACGTAGAGCCATAGCAAGAAACCTGAATAGAATCTAATAAACTTGGGTGTGCACGACCGGTGCGAACTTTCGCCATTTGGTTTTTAGTAGACTCAACGCATTTACTCATACGCTCACGCGCATCTAACATAATAGTATCAATCACAATAATTTCCTTTTTGTCACAAATTCATCTGTGTCTGAGCATTAGCCTAAGAATGACACATGCAATAAAACGGCTCAAACATTTAAATTATATAATGTAATATTTTTTGTGTCTGTGATTAAGCAGGTTTTTTACTGCTAATAATCGTACCTTCTTGTTCACCCATAATCACCCGGCGAAGTGCACCTGGCTTATTCATATTGAAGACAAGAATAGGCATATTATGATCACGCGCCATAGTAAATGCAGCAAGATCCATTACTTTTAATTCTGATTCAAGGACTTCCGCAAAAGTAAGCGTTTCATATTTAACCGCTTCAGGGTTTTTCATCGGGTCTGCAGAGTATACACCATCTACTTTAGTACCTTTTAGTACCACTTCAGCTTCAATCTCAATACCACGTAGACATGCTGCAGAATCCGTTGTACAAAATGGATTACCGGTACCCGCGGCAAAAATCACCACTCGACCAGACTTTAATAAACTAATTGCTTCTGTCCAGGTGTAGTCATCGCATACACCTTTGAGCGGGATAGCAGACATAAGGCGGGCATTAACATATGCACGGTGCAAGGCATCACGCATGGCTAAGCCATTCATTACGGTTGCTAACATACCCATGTGATCGCCCACTACGCGGTTCATGCCTGCTTTTGCTAAGCCTTCGCCACGAAATAGATTACCACCACCAATAACCACACCAACTTGAATTCCAAGTTCAACAAGCTCTTTCACTTCTTGTGCCATACGATCAAGTACTTTTGGGTCAATGCCGAAGCCTTCTTCACCCATTAATGCTTCACCGCTTAATTTAAGCAGAATGCGTCTAAACGCCGGTTTTGGATTGGTGCTCATAATTTTCATCCTGATCATAACAAAACCGCAGCGGTTGCTGCGGTCTTAGGGTATTTAGATAAAAGCGATTACGCTTTTTTAGTCGCTGCAATTTGTGCAGCTACTTCAGCAGCAAAATCTTCTGCTTTTTTCTCGATACCTTCACCCACTTCTAAACGAACGAAATTGGTTATTTTAGCGCCTTTCGATTTAAGAATTTCGCCAACCGTTTTCTTAGGTTCCATGATGAAAGCTTGACCAGTAAGAGATATCTCACCAGTGAACTTCTTCATACGACCGAAAACCATCTTCTCAGCGATTTCAGCAGGCTTGCCTTCATTCATCGCGATTTCGATTTGAAGCGCTTGCTCTTTTGCTACAAGTTCAGCAGGAACATCTTCAGGGTTAACGAAATCTGGCTTAGAAGCAGCAACGTGCATTGCGATGTGCTTTAGCGTTTCTTCATCAGCTTCGCCGGCTACAACAACACCAATACGATCACCGTGACGGTAAGATGCTAGGTTTGCACCTTCGATATACTCAACGCGACGAACGTTGATGTTTTCACCGATTTTAGTTACTAGCGCAACACGCGTTTCTTCAAACTGTGTTTTTAAGTCTTCGATAGTAACTTTAGATGCAGCAGCAACGTCTAACACTGAGTTAGCGAATGCTAGGAAGTTTGAATCTTTTGCAACGAAATCAGTTTGGCAGTTAACTTCTAATAGTGCAGCGAAACCGTCGCCATTCTTGATTAGAATTGTACCGTCAGCAGCGATGTTACCTGATTTTTTAGCAGCCTTCGCGGCGCCGCTTTTACGCATGTTATCAATTGCTAGTTCGATGTCACCGTCAGTTTCAGTCAGTGCATTCTTACAGTCCATCATGCCAGCGCCAGTGCGGTCACGAAGTTCTTTAACTTGGGCAGCAGTAATTGCCATTGTTAAATCCTCTAATTTAATTCGACTAATATTGCATTTATAAAACAGGGGCCGATTGGCCCCTGCTCACCAATTATCTTATTGGCAAATAAGGGGGATGGAAACCATCACGCCTTATTAAACAGCTTCTACGAAACCGTCTTGCTCTGCTTGTACCGCTAAATCTTGACCACGGCCAGCATTAGCAGCTTCAGCAACAGTAGAAGTGTACAAACGGATAGCACGCATCGCATCGTCGTTACCTGGAACGACATAGTTAACACCATCTGGTGCAGAGTTAGTATCAACAACTGCAACAACTGGGATACCTAGGTTGTTTGCTTCTTTAATAGCGATATGCTCATGGTCAGCACCGATAACGAATAATACGTCAGGTAAACCGCCCATGTTCTTGATTCCGCCTAAAGACTTTTCTAACTTGTCTAATTCGCGAGTACGCATTAGCGCTTCTTTCTTAGTTAACTTGTCGAAAGTACCGTCTACAGACTGACTTTCTAGCTCTTTAAGACGCTTGATTGACTGACGAACAGTTTTCCAGTTAGTTAGCATGCCGCCTAACCAACGGTGATCAACATAGTACTGATCACAAGAAAGTGCAGATGCTTTGATAGCTTCGCCAGCAGCGCGCTTAGTACCTACGAATAATACTTTACCTTTCTTAGAAGCAATGTTGCTAATGAAAGCTAAAGCTTCGTTGAACATTGGCACGGTATGCTCAAGGTTGATGATGTGTACACCATTACGAGCGCCGAAGATGAAAGGCTTCATCTTAGGATTCCAGTAACGAGTTTGGTGACCGAAGTGAACACCAGCTTGTAGCATGTCGCGCATTGAAACAGTAGTCATTGTATATACCTTAATGTAAGGGGTTAGACCTCCACGCATCCCATGTCTCGACTTTCTAACTTCCGTTAAGAATGAGAAAGCACCCCGAAAAATGTGTCGATACGTGTGTGATTTAGTATTTAAGTTAATTGCCATGTATAATGACCGCAATATTTTACGATTTGCCGAACAAGATGTATATCTAGCTTAAAAAAGCCGCGATTGACATCATATTAACTCGAACCGTACAACAACGATTTTACACATAACGGCGCGCTTTATACCATAAACGGCATGTAAATACAACTTTTTGCCGTAAAACCTTGGATAAAACATGCCTATTTTGACCGTCAAAGGATAGAGAGTTTTCATGAGTATTGTGATCAAAAATGCAGACGAAATAATAAAGATGCGTGCAGCGGGTAAATTAGCGGCGCAAGTATTAGAAATAGTGGCCCCACATGTTAAGGCAGGAGTGACCACAAATGAATTAAATGAGATTTGTGCTCAATATACCGAAGAACAAGGGGCTATTTCTGCGCCATTGAATTACCACGGATTTCCGAAGTCTATTTGTACCTCGGTTAACGAAGTCGTCTGCCACGGTATCCCTTGTGAATACGTCTTAAAAGATGGCGATATGATCAACCTTGATATTACTGTCATCAAAGACGGTTATCATGGTGATAGCTCAAAAATGTTTTTAATCGGCGAAGTGTCAGCAAAAGACAAACGTTTGAGTCGCATTGCCCAAGAAAGCTTGTATTTAGCCATTCGTAAAGTACGACCTGGTTTAAAATTAGGTGAAATTGGCACAACCATCGAAAAATTCATTAAGACAAGCAAAACAGGGCTTGATAAGTACTCCATCGTACAAGATTATTGTGGTCACGGTATTGGCACAGGGTTCCACGAAGAACCTCAAGTTGTTCATTATAAGAATAATGATAAAATCGTGCTAAGACCGGGTATGTGCTTTACGATCGAGCCAATGATCAATGCTGGTCGTCATACTACAGTATTGGATAAAAATGATAATTGGACGGTCACGACCTCTGATGGTAAGAATTCAGCACAGTGGGAACATACACTGTTAGTGACCCAAACCGGTGTAGAAGTGTTAACTTTGCGTGAAGAAGAAGACTTCCCACGGATCATTAACCACTAAAGACTTAAATTAGTAAGGACATCAATGAATACTGCGCTGGCCGCCAAAAACGCATTAATTGACTTAAACCAGCGCTTAGTTGAGCAATACACAGCAAAACATCCTATTGTTGATATTGTTAAACACCGTTGTCAATTTGTTGATGCTTTACTAATGCAAGCTTGGCAAGATTTCTCATTAAATAATGGTCATCTTGCCCTCGTTGCCGTTGGCGGCTATGGCCGTGGTGAGCTGCATCCACATTCAGACATTGACTTACTGTTTTTAGTTGACGATGAACAACTATCGCCAGAGATTGAAAACCAGCTGAGTCAACTTATTACTTATCTTTGGGATACTGGGCTTGAGATAGGCCACAGTGTTCGCACTATCTCGCAAACCATTGAGCAAGGCAAAGCAGACATCACCATTGCGACCAATCTGATCGAAGCCAGATTACTCACCGGCAGTGAATTCCTATTTGACGTGTTATATGACGCCGTCCGTCAACAAGACTTTTGGCCCTCTTATGACTTTTATAACGCCAAGAAAGATGAACAAACCGCGCGCCACAGTAAAGCCAGTGCCTTTGATTTAGAACCTAACATTAAAACCTGCCCTGGCGGATTACGCGATATTCAGACCATAGCATGGGTCGCGATGCGCCATTTTGATGCTGCTAAATTAGAAGATTTAGTCGAGCACGATTTTCTAGCGCCAGCCGAATTAGCTGAATTACTGGAATGCCAAAATTTTCTCTGGGAAATCCGTTTTGCACTCCACATCACCGCTAATCGTAACGAAAACCGTTTATTGTTCGATTTACAACGACAAATCGCCAGTTTATTAGGTTACGAAGATGCAACCCAATTAGCCGTCGAGCAGATGATGAAACGCTACTATCGCACGGTGCGCCGCGTGATGGAGCTTAATCAGATGCTGCTGCAATTGTTTAAGCGCGCCACATTAGGTCACACTCAAGCGTTAGAAATACAGCCCATTAGTGAGGTTTATCAACGTCGAGGTCGTTATATCGAAGTGTTGGATGACGATTTGTTTAGCTGTCATAACGAAGAAATATTACGTTTATTTCTACTGGTGGCTAAAAATTCCAATATCCAAGAAATCTATGCGCCCACGTTAAGATTATTGCGTAATACTCGTAGATCACTAACATCACCCTTACAGGAAAACCCCGCGTGTCGAAAAGTGTTTATGGAGATCCTAAAACATCCACGAGGTATTGCTGCATTTTCATTAATGCACCAACACGGTATTTTATCGTCTTACTTACCGGCTTGGCGCAAGATTGAAGGCCAGATGCAATTTGATTTATTTCATGCCTATACCGTTGATGAACACACCCATAGATTACTGCTCAATATTGACCGATTTTCACACGTTGAACAAAAAGATGAATTCCCACTGGGCGCCATCTTAATTAATCAATTACCGAAAAGAGGTTTATTGGTACTCGGGGCAATTTTTCATGATATTGCCAAAGGCCGTGGCGGCGATCACAGCAAATTAGGCTCAAAAGATGCCATCGATTTCTGTAAATTACATGGCATGAATGACCATGACGGACGTTTAGTGGCATGGTTAGTTGAAAATCACCTCGTGATGTCGATCACAGCTCAACGCAGAGATATTTCCGATCCAGAAGTGGTTGCACTGTTTGCTGAAAAAGTCCGCGACGCAGCGCATTTAAGTTATTTATATTGCCTCACTGTCGCCGACATCTGTGCCACCAATGAGAAAACGTGGAATAATTGGAAAGGATCATTGCTGCGCGATTTGTATTTTTCAACCCAAAGAGTATTAGCTCGGGGTAAAGAAAAACCAGTCGATGTTAAAGCGCGAGTTAAAGAGATCCAAGCCAAAGCTAAAAAAGAACTTATTCGTCGTGGCCTAAAAGAAAAAGACATGGATGCACTCTGGACACGTTTCAAAGCAGAATACTTTTTACGCCATCAACCGACTCAAGTGGCTTGGCACGCAGAAGCCATTTTAAAACATCATCACGACGAGCCATTAGTGTTAATGTCAAAGCATACCACTCGAGGTGGTACAGAACTCTTTGTCTACAGCAAAGATAAACCCAAACTTTTTGCCACCGTGATGACGGTTTTAGACAATAAAAATATCAATGTTCATGACGCTAACATCATGACATCAAAAGATGATTATGCACTCGACACCTTTGTGATTTTAGAACAAGATGGCGAACCGATTATCCAATTATCGCGCATTCAAAGTATCCGTAAAGCACTCGAAAAAGCCTTGGCTACTGAAAACCCAAAACTGCCGAAGTTTAGAAAATTAGCCCGGATCATGAAACCTTTTAATGTTGCCACTCATGTGAGTTTCTTACCCAGTGCTCGCCATGGTACAAGTATGATGGAATTAATCACCTTAGACACGCCTGGCCTATTGGCCAAAGTCGGTGACATTCTCTATCGTTGTAATGTGACACTATTGGCGGCTAAAATTACCACTATTGGTGAACGTGCAGAAGACTTTTTTATTTTACAAAACCAAAGTGCTTCAGCCCTAGATGAGCAACAACAACAGCAATTGTCTGCTGCGCTAACACTTGCACTAAAATCATCTAACTAATTTTTAACCTTACTATTATGCTACTAATCATTTAATACCGGGAGAAAACAATGGAGGCTTTACGCCAACGCATTGAAACAGCATTCGAAACACGTCAAAACATCTCACCATCTAACGTAGAACCAAGTGTTCGCGCCGATGTTGAAACCGTGATCAATATGCTCGATAAAGGCCAAGTTCGTGTTGCAGAAAAAATTGCTGGTGAATGGCATGTCCACCAATGGCTCAAAAAAGCCGTACTACTGTCTTTTCGCATCTTTGATAACAGCGTGATTGACGGTGGTGACACCAAGTATTTCGACAAAGTCCCGCAGAAATTTGCCGATTATGACGAAGCTCGTTTTAAAGCAGAAGGGATCCGTGTTGTGCCACCCGCAACCGTTCGTAAAGGCTCATTTATCGGTAAAAATACTGTATTAATGCCATCTTACGTTAACTTAGGCGCTTATGTTGATGAAGGCACTATGGTTGATACATGGGCAACGGTTGGTTCCTGCGCACAGATTGGTAAAAACGTTCACTTATCTGGTGGGGTTGGGATCGGTGGTGTATTAGAGCCGTTACAAGCTGGCCCAACCATCATTGAAGACAACTGCTTTATTGGCGCTCGCAGCGAAATCGTTGAGGGTGTGGTGGTTGAAGAAGGTAGCGTGATTTCAATGGGCGTTTACATTGGTCAAAGCACCCGAATTTTTGATCGCGAAACCGGCCAAGTGCATTATGGTCGCATTCCAGCAGGATCGGTTGTGGTATCAGGTAACTTGCCATCGGCTTGTGGCACTTACAGCTTATATGCGGCGATTATTGTTAAAAAGGTCGATGCGAAAACCCGTGGTAAAGTCGGGATCAATGAACTATTACGGATCGTTGATTAATTGATCTTTGATGAAATAATAAGGCTCAATGAATTATTGAGCCTTTTCATACAATTAGCTTTTATTCACTAGAAAAAACATGATAATAAAAAATAAGCCCTTTTCTTTCAACTAGTTATGTGGCGACACTCTGAATGCGACACGATTTGTTACTCCCAGTTACATTTTGTCGAACTGAGGGGGGTTTGTTACACAAAGTGACACCAATTACACTTCATTTCTAGGTGAAAATGGCCTTTACTTTAAAGGTTAGGTAAAGGAGTCACTATGAAAACTATTATCGTACTTACAGCCTTATCCTTATCACTTTGGTCAATGAACAGCCAAGCTGCTATGGATCCCAATGTAGAAAACACCTTAATTGCCGTCTGTAAAGCTGGCGCTAGCAATAAGGTATTCCAATTTAATGACACAATGAAAAGCTATCGTATCAATAAGGCTAGGATCTTTCCTCGCCTCGTTTGTAACGGCGAAAGTTTTCATCAATTTACCCTTAGTCGCAATGCCGATAAAACAGCCCGTTTAATTGCGCCCTATGCCGAAGCTCATGTCAGCATTCGTGACTTAGCTTATCTAGGTGAGACCCAGCCTTTATATGATGTTCGCTATTAACAATAATACTTGTAATAACCCTTAACCACCTAACAATGAAGACAATCCGTATTAACCCATATACACCTAAGCCAATATTTACCCCTATAAATCACCAAGCTAAATTCATAATCTATAGCGCCGCAGGGATGCGGCTCTAGGCGCTAAAATGCATCTAAAAATGAGTCTATCAACATTAATAAGCGTTAAATGACCATTAATAAGAGAGTTGCAATGCCTCCCCCCTGAAGCCTAGTCAAACATCGAGTACCGTCATTGCAACGCAATGAATTTTTAGTCTATTTTTAAATACTAATCCTAAAAAGCGATTGTTTGAGTCTGTAAATCATCTTGGTTAAAAATGTTATTGCTGCAATGCTATGATTTAGATGCTGTGCTTTAAAACACTTTATTTTAAAATACTACGGTCTTATTACCGTACACCACAACTTGCTCGTTGAGAACTAATTGCAATGCTTTGCTTAATACACTTTTTTCAACATCACGGCCATTATGAGCTAACTCTTCAGCGCTAAAGCTGTGGTCAACCGAAATCACATCTTGTTTAATAATAGGCCCTTCATCAAGATTGTTATTCACGAAATGAGCGGTGGCACCGATGATTTTAACACCGCGATCCCAGGCTTGTTTGTAAGGTGATGCACCAATAAAAGCCGGCAGAAACGAATGATGAATATTAATAATTTTATCTGGAAATGCTGACACAAACTCAGGCGTTAGCACTCGCATATATTTAGCTAACACTAAAAAGTCGGTATCATAAGGTTTAATCACCGCTAACATCGCCTGCTCATGTTCCTGGCGATTTAAGCCTTCATGGCTAACATAATGAAATGGAATATTAAACTTTTCAGTTAATTGTTGCAGCACATCATAATTACCCACTACAGCAGCAATCTCAACATCTAAGCCGCCGTAATAAGACTTCATTAAAATATCACCTAAACAATGCGCTTCTTTGGTCACCATGATAACAATGCGCTTTTTACCCGTATCGACTAGCCTCATGCGATTTTGAGCAGGCAAGACATCACGTAATTCAGTTAATAGGCGCTCATCATCAAACAGGCCTTCAAGCTCTGCGCGCATAAAAAAGCGACCTTGAGTATGGTCAACGAATTCGGTGTTTTTAATAATATTTAATTGATGAGCGAAACATACGTTGGTGATTTTGGCAATTAACCCCTGAGCATCAGCACAATCGGTTATCAACACTTTTCGCTGTAATTTGGCTGGATTAATAATGGTTTTATCTTGATGGCTCACGCGTACAACTCCTGTTAAATGACGGCCTAACAGTGTGCCATTGAAATACAAATTTGGGGGATGTTTTTAATGGGAATGACTCATAAAAGATAAAAAAGGTTTGTTTAAAAACAAAAACCTCAAAAATGCACTACAAGTGAATCAAAAATGCTACAACCATCCGAGCTAACGTCGAGAGTCTAGATATTTTTGCAGTAATTTACGCAGTGTTTCAGCCTTGGTGCCATAGACCACTTGTACGCCTTTGCCCATGACCACCACGCCTTTGGCCCCTAAACGCATTAATCTCGCTTTATCGATTAAATCAGCTTGATTAACACTAATACGTAAGCGGGTTAAACACGCATTAATCTCAACAATATTCTCGCGACCACCTAAGGCTGAAATCATCGCGCGTAAACTCTCTTTTGGCTCTGCAGGGTGATGACTTGGCTCTATTCGTCCTGGTGTTTTTAAATTAAAGGCTAAAATACTGGCCCTGAAGATAGCGTAATAGATTAATGCTGTCAGCGGCCCAAGCAACCAGATCCAATGGGTATTGGCAGAGCGAGAAAACAATAAACTAAAATCGACTAAGCCATGGGAAAACACAATGCTGTGATGTACTTCGAGTAAAATACACACGCTATAAGCAATACCGGTCAGTAATGCATGCACAATAAAGAGAATGGGCGCGACAAACATAAAGGCAAATTCTATTGGCTCGGTCACTCCAGTCAACCAACTTGCCGTAGCCGCAGATAACATAATCCCTGCAACCCGATTGCGCTGAGGTTTATCTGCGCAACGCCAAATAGCTAGCGCTGCAGCAGGTAAGCCCCACATTTTAATTAAGTAACCTCCGGCGAGATTTCCCGCCAACGGATCACCGGCTAAATAACGAGCCACCTCACCTTTTACCACGGTGCCTTGGTTAATGTACTGTCCTACTTCAAGATAAAATGGCGCATTCCAAATATGATGTAATCCGAGTGGAATTAATAAACGTTCAACGGTGCCATAAACACCAAACGCAATGGCGGGATCTTGGTATACAGACCAATCAGAAAGATTTTCAATAACATGCGACAAAGGCGGCCAGACATGGACCAGCAAATAGGCCAGCACCATAGACAGAGGAATAACAATTATGGGTGCACTACGACGGCCTTCAAAAAATGAAAAAATAGCCGGTAATTTAACATGTTGACTGATTCTAACCGCTAGGCAAGTGATTGCCCCAACTAACATTCCACCCGCAATACCGGTATCAATAGTTTGCATGCCCCACAGTGGCCGTGAGACTAAACCATATATGTCGGTCAGGGCACCCATGGTGGATAAAAACACCCCAAAACCAAACACGGCAGAAAATGCGGCAATGCCTTGATCTCGACAAAATCCGATGGCCACCGCGACACTAAATAATAAAGGCATCATAGTAAATACCAGATTACCTACTGCAAACAACACAGTATTTAATTCTGGCGGAATAAATGACAATGGATTGACAGTTAAGCCTAGCATTACCCCTGCTGCAGGCAAGATCGCAATCGGGATCAATAGCGCCTGGCTTAGGCGCTGGGCAAACTTAAACCACTGCTGGGTAATAAAATTTACACTACGTTTTCCGATGTGACGGCGTTGTGCCAACTGGCTATCCATTTTTTAGCTTCTGTTTCTGGTTCCATCGTTTCACAGGCATCAATCTCTAATCGTTCAGTAAGCGGTGTGGCTCCTAGCTCTGTTAACAATTGATCAAATTGCTTAATAGCCCCGCAAAAAGTGTCATAACTTGAATCACCTAATCCTATTAGGCTGTATTGCAATAATGGTAAATACGGTGCACTGGATTTAAGCTCGTTAAACCAAGGAAAAATATCTTCAGGTACCTCCCCTTCGCCAGTGGTTGAAGACACGATAATCAATAGCTCATCTTGAGGAGGTACAAAACCAGATAATTCATTAGGTTGCCAAAGTTTAGTGGTAAAACCTAACGTTGCAATTGCCTTAGTCACTGTTTCAGCTGTAAATTGTGCACTACCATAAACGGTACCAAAAACAACGTTGACCTTTTTCATGGTATACTTTCCCCTTAAATGAAATGCGATATAAAATACCTTGAGTCTTAATAACTTACCTTACTGTATTCTTTTGGTCTCTCGCAAGTGTCTTTTATAGTATGTTGTTTAATTGGACCGCCCAACGCAGGTTGGTTTAATATAAAGCAACGCAGTAACGGAACCAAGACGATGCGACAACTGAGCAGAAAGCGAAAATTAAAACTCCAACACAAATTCGCCCACATTCGCCGCAACTATTATTTCCACATGGAGCAAAAGCAACACGAGAGCTTACCGCCCATCGCGGAATTTGAAAAACTCAAAGCCTTGCTGGCTGATCGAATGAATTAGCTTAATAAGATACTTGGTATCGATGATAATTGATCATCACCCCAGCCAAACTCGCTGAAAATATCTAACCACTCAGACTCTAGTTCCGTCTCTATGTGCATTGCTTGCTGCGTTACAGGATGCACAAACTGTAAGCTTTTGGCTATGAGCCATAGGCGATTAACATGGAAGTGCTCACGAAAAAACTTATTTTGCTTGCCATCGCCATGGGTGGTATCACCGACTATTGGATGACGTAAGTGCGCCATATGGCGACGTAACTGATGCTTTCGCCCTGTGTGGGGACTGAGTCTTACCAATCCGTAACGACTAGTTGGATAGCGACCTGAACTAAAAGGTATTTCGGTATTCAATAATGGTTGATAATCCGTCACCGCTTCTTGTGCCGCTTTATTGGGATCAACATGCTTATCGCCCAAATCATCAAACTCTTGTTTAAGGGCATAATCTAAGATACCAGACTCATGCATGTTGCCACGAACGATGGCTAAGTATTGCTTCTTAATACTGTGATCGGCAAATTGTTCACACAACAGCCGGGCCACCTCACTGGATTTAGCAAACAGCAACACTCCAGATGTAGGTCGATCAAGGCGGTGCACCGGAAAAACATGGCACCCCACCAAATCACGGGTCATCTGCATCGCAAAAAAGCGCTCTCTACGGGCTAAATAACTGCGATGAACTAATAAACCCGCCGGTTTATGTATCGCTACAATATGCTCGTCTTCAAATAATATATCGATATGAGGAGGCGGTAAGTCGTCATCGTGTTCGGTGTCTGCAGCAGAGGCATCATCAATGTCGTCTGAGCTTCTTTGATCACATAAGTCATCATTATCCAATGAGTATTCAACATCGTTATCTTTTGAGATCATGTTTATCACTTTCTTATTTTGTATTGGCCAAATGTGATGACGTTTATGGGTAGTTCGCTTAACGCTGACTTAGCAAGGCGTCAAATTGTTGTAGCTGGGTAATCATAACACTACCATGGGGCTTACTTTGCCACACATGTTCAGCCATTGGAGCCAAGGCCATATTGGTTGGCAAAGGTTGTCGCAGCACAATAAGCTCAGTCATTTTGGGAATGAAAATAAACTGCAGCCATTGCTCAAATGCCATTACATCGCAGCAAAATGGCGCCGTGCTGGTCATAGCAGATACAGATGGTGAAATATCAGACCAAAGCTGAAAATCCTTAAGCAATTGTTCTAATTTAATTAAATGATTTTTACTGGTTAAATAAAGCATAAAAGTGAACAACAACATCAAGGCTAAGTCGGAATATGATATCATTTAGTCAATTGAATACCCATCCAACTTCTTTGATTTAGTGACAACACCATGACCGAAATAACCACCTTAAGCCAGTTTCTAACGACCGCAAATACTCAATTCCAAATATATGATTTAGGTCGCCGGGTGCAACATATCGATATGGTCGCCTTTCAGCAAATTGACTCTTTACTGGCGCCATATCCTTATCCCATTCAAGGTCATGCGCAGTTTGCTATCGTATTTTGGCAACAACAGCAATTACCTTATATTTGGTTTGTAAAATTACCGTTAGATGAGCAAGGCCTATTATCACCGGCGCCGCGGACTCAGTTTATTAAGATGATCTTAGAAGCGCTAGGGCGTAATCCAACCCAAGAATTAACGGATGAGCAGCAAGAGCAATTAGCCAATCATCCTTTTAGCTTTAAGCCTAATCAGCACAAATTGGCATTATTTAATGCATTAGTCAGGCTTCAACTTGGCCAAGCTGCATCGAGCCAATATGAATTTGCCGCACAATATTTGTCTGGTCAAGCAGCACAAGACACTTGGCCACAACTGGGTTTACAAGGTTTAGCCGATATTTGCGTTCGCGCACATCAATTTAACCATCTTAATGACATGATTAACGCACTTGATCATGCTCCAATGGAAGTGCAAGCCGCACTTTGCCAATGCTTAGAACACATTAATATTGGTAAACGCCTTGCAGAGCATTTATTTAACCAATTAGAACAAGCTGAAGATCATATAAAAGTTATGTATTTAGCGGCATTGGCGTCTGATGTTCAATACAGTATGACAGCGATTAATCAGTTAAATGACCAACGAGGGTTAGACAACAACACGCTAATAACCATTGCGGCACGTAATTGGTTAGCCTTAAAAGATGATGCCATTCGTAAACACTATTTGGAAGCGCTAGCAAAACAGCCACAGCCCTTCTTTAATCAAGTTTTTGCTGATATCGTGGCAATACCTAGCTTGCGTCAAGGATTATTAGCCGACTTAAGGCATCCAGACAGAAGCGTTCAATTAGCAACCGCTATTGGCGGATTATTTAGAGCAACCAGCCTATGATGAGTGATTTTTTATTAATTGTTGCTTTAGTCGTGGTAGCGGCTTTTTTTTGGCAGCTAAGACAAATGGCAGAGTTAAGCAGGACCCTTACAGAACAAGCCTGTAAAAAACAAAATGTACAATTGCTCGCTATTGCAATGGTGTCAGCCCGTCCAAGCATCGGTGGCAGTACCGGTATCTGTTGGAAAGCAACATTTATGTTCGAATTTAGTACCGATGGCCTCAACCAATATCAAGGCCATATTTTAATGCATGGTAATCGTGTAAAAAAAATCGAATGGCCCATTTTTCCAGAACCAGAATGGATGGATGCCCCTATGGCCAGTGGTAAATTTGGCGGATGCGGCAGCAGTAAAAGTTGCGGTTCAGGCAAATGCAACTAGTGAGTCAAATGAGTAAGGTTCATTTAAGCATTATAAGGGCACGTCAAGCCGCTTTTACCGAGTAAGCTCACCTCTTCCCGAGTTGAGGTTCATTTATCGCTATTTTGCCATTCATGAGCAAAATAGCGTTTTTATTGTCGACCCGATTTACCGACAAAGGAAATGCATTATCGATCTCGCCATTAGGCTTTAGGCTTATCAATCACTTTATAATCGAGATAAGTCACCGTTTGGATGCTATCAAGAGATTTAAAAATTGCCGCAGTACCGTTAATGATGGTTGATGTATGTTCAGGCATCACTAAACCTTCAAAAACACCAAATACCAACTCTAATTCAAATTTAGTCAGCGTGACGGTAAATGCCGGATTCAACTCATCGGTATTGCTGATCAAAATTTTTCTTAACTGCTTAGACGCTTTATCTAAATAAAGCACGCCAGTTAGGGCTTCATTATCGAGTTCTTCAATATTGGGTACAAATTTAAACACTAGGTTGGAGTCATCATCACCAACAAATACAAGTGTGGTTACATCAATAAGATCAGAAAATGCCACTTCATGACTGTTTTCATCTTTGTCTTGATTAAGATCTTGTTGATGTTGTTGATATTTGTCTACACGTTTTTTATCCGGTGTTTCACCATTTTCAGACACTAACGTCCATCGTTGTGTTTCAGGCTGTGAAGCATCAAATTGCTCTATCCGTGTTAAGTCAGGCATCACCGTATGCTGTGCGTATTGCCAACGTACATTTGAGTCATCGGTATTATGATTAATATCGCTTAATGCCTGCTCAACCCATTGTTGCTCCTCTGGAGTCACCTCGGCATTAGCGCTATAGCAAATAAAACCAAGACTCATCGCCATCACTAATTTAAACAGCTTCATGTTTTCTCCTTAATCAAACCCAATATCAACCTAACGTCATGCTTAAGTTCAAACATCATAGTGTTTACAATTTGACAACATAACAACGATAAGTTCCAGTCATCACGGAAAAAAAGCAAAAGAAAGGCCGCGACAGTAACTGCCGCGGCCTCTTGATCTCTTGTTAAGCTTTCCAGCTATAAATGTGCTCCCTGCACCATCCATACGTATCGCTTGCTTCCTGCTCTATCCTTGTTCAATCCTTGATGTTCCATGTACAATAAAGTACTTTCCCTCTTACTCGATTATCCTTTTACCGAGCCTGCTCCATCCTAAGCGTGTCCTTATATCATCCATGAAATTCTTACTCTATCCTGTCGCAAATCATTTGCGTACAATCTGGCATCCATTGCACACTATCATCCTGATAATGTTATAAAACCCGCTTAATCCGCTATTGCGTCCATTGAGCAAGCCTAACGTTTCATCCTGAAACTTAATACCGTCCATTATATCCATATACTCATGGTCTTCCACGACCGCTTTACTACCTTGTAATGTCCCTTCCCTAGGAACGAGATAAATAATAATTCATTTACCTAGACGTAAACAGGTACCTGTAAATGATTAAAATATTTCACAGACAACATAAATTAAAATAATGAACAAAATCAATAAATTAAATTTTCAGAAGACATATAAGCTATCAATTAGGTGGTTCGGCTCACACACTTTGTGAGATATATCTCACAAGGCGGCAGGCAAAAAAGGTAAACATCTAGTTAACGATTACTATTAACTAAACATCCTAAACCAGCAAACAGCTCAAACCCTGGCTTAAATCCGCTATTTTGCTTAACCTTAATCCATATAACCGAAGGAGAGTTGGTATTGATGAGTGCGGCAAACCAGCAAATCACGAGAGCAACCGTAATACGCTAATAACGGGTATACCCAAGCCACTTCAAGATGCTCGTTTCAGAGCTGTCGTAGGGTAACGGATCAAGGCAGTGATTGAAGATGATGGTGACTCCCTTTTAATATCACTATTCCTAGATCTTAAGTCCTAGATCCTAGAATCGAAGCGTCCTCGAAGGACAGCGTCCGCCCTAGAATCTAACACAAGGATAATTTCGCGGGCCTATTTTCGACAAGTCATGCTTGGACAAAAATAAATTAAACGAAGATCCTCACTCGAGAAATGTTGCTGAGAAAAATATGCTTAACGCTGCAAATCATCGACAGCTAAAAGCGGTGTGGCTGCAGTGAAAGCCGCACCGTTTTTTTAATCATCCGAGTGAATTTGCTTTGTTAGGTTCTAACTTGCCTTTCCCGCTTCTGTTGCTTCAGGAACCTCAACAAGACTCCCCGTTTTACAATCATAAATATAACCATAAATAGGGATATCACTTGGCACCATTGAATTATTTCTAATTCTTTCTACATCAGATAACACGCTTTTAGCTTGATCACTAATAGTCAGCCACTCAATAAACTTGCCGTCTGTAGTGCCACCACCAGCATGACTATCATGCCAGCCTGATCCGTCAACACTTGATGTTTTTAGACTTGCAGACAACAAATCAGCCATTATCTCATTATTAAATGTTTCCATTCCGCAATCTGTATGATGAATAACAAACCATTCTTTTGTGCCAAGTAATTTGTAAGAAATGACTAATGAACGGATAGCATCATCACTTGCTCTGCCGCCTGCGTTACGAATTACATGGGCATCACCTTCGGCAAGACCTGCATATTTAGCAGGATCTAAACGTGCGTCCATACATGTCAGGATGGCAAACTGCCTGCCAGGAGGCATTGGCAAATTGCCTTTATCCCCAAAACCAGCTACATAATCAGCATTTGCTGATGTTATTTCTTGTACTATTTTACTCACCTTTGTTCTCCTTTGTGGTGAAGCGTATTTTATTGTGCGTCCACTACATCGCAATTATGAATGTCGCGGTTATTATCTCAATTCTGGGGTAATTACACAGAATCTGTTACAGACTGATATAAGCAATGACATAAACTAACCAACTATCAATCGACCCCATAGGTGTTTGACTAACATCAATCAGATTAATGTGTCGCTTTATCTCCCCAAATGTCTGTTAACCTTTGGTCTCGACCACAATTCCAGCGATAAGCATGATACCGAATGGGACTGTTCTTATAGTAATCCTGATGGTAACTTTCATCGCCCTTAATTGGGTAAAAAATAGAAGCATTTAAGATTGGCGTAATAACGTTATTATTGGGAAATTGCTTTTCAATGTCCCTTTTAGACTGTTGGGCAATTTCCCTTTCTTTATCGTTTGCCACGAAAATCGCGCTTAAATAGCTTGTACCTTTATCACAAAATTGCCCCTTTGCATCAAAGGGATCTATGTTAACCCAGTAATAATCTAACAACTCTTTGTAACTCACCTTGCTAGGATCATAGGTTATTTGAACCGCTTCAAAATGACCGTCATGGTTGCCATTGTATGTGGGGTCTTTTAAGATTCCGCCTGTGAATCCTGAGATCACATCGGTTACGCCATCAAGTTTTTCAAAGTCTGATTCCATACACCAGAAACATCCTCCGGCCAAAATGGTTTTATCTGCAGTGGCATTAGCAGCATAAAACAATAAACTTGCTGCTAATATTATTAACACTAGTGTGTTTTTCATAATACCCTCCATTATTTTTCCGAGTTTATTGATGTGTTTGTATCTAAGATATTTACATTACGAAGTTAATGATTTAGAGGTTCACTATGCCCGAGAGTCGTGATGATTACCTCGGATTTGTTGTCTATTTTTACATAATAGATAGTTTTACTGCTAAATCAGCGTTGTTAACGCAATAGGTTAATCATTGAATTATTATTTAGGCTAAGGGTCACGCGCGTCAGAATGCTCAAGATGACGAATTCAGGGTATCAATATAGAAATAGGCATACTCACTGTATGAATTAGGTCATAGGGCAAACATAAGACTCCACAAGGATAGATAAATATTCATCGTAATGAGTGCGCTATTAAGCTGCATGCCTATATGATGACATCCTAAATCAGTTTACACTTTGGGACTTATTATGAATCTTAGATTTGTTATTTACACAACCTTATTCACAGGATCCAAATGCCATAAACTTTTCGCCAAAAAGCAAAAAGGCACAACCTTAAGTTATAAGGTTGTGCCCATTAAACGCTTTTGTCAGCAATCCGGCTGAAAGTTTGCTCCCTGCACCATCCATGTAATCATGCTTCCTGCAGTCCTTTTCCCTGTTCTCATTTCCTTGTCTATTTGTGTATAACAAAAGACTCATGAGTGTCATTCCATTGAACAGCCGGTCCATTGGCTGAGCGTTAAATCCATATCAATCCGTTGAATCATCCATACTGCTTCCTGCAGTCCTGTCCCTTTACCCTTGTGTCGACTTTTTACTGTCTACACTCTTCCTTGATCCGGCTATCCATCTGCCGAGTTTATGCCCTAATCCGTGAGCATGTCCTTCCTAGTCTCATCCTTGAAATTCTTAAGCATCATTCGTTTTATTTCTCATCCTAAGAAAAGCAACTCATGACTCGCTTTCGATAACAATATTCTAACCACATAAAACGCCATGAAAAAGACACACGACATTTAACAAACAAATTAGCAACATCTAAAAAAGCATAAAAAGTTATAAGAAGCTGATTTTGTAGGGTTAAAAATAATTGATGACGTTAAACACTGACAACTTAAAATAGGATCCCCTACAGACTTGTAGGATATGGCTTACAGAAGTGTGAGCAAGTTATTACTATCGGATTTTTTTACGCCATAAACGCATTAACATTTGACCAAACATGACCCAATCACCCCACAAGCTGTATAACGGGTAAGTGAATGTAGCTGGCCGATTTTTTTCAAACATAAAATGCCCTAACCATGCAAAACCATACCCAACTACAGGCACCCACAACAGCTGCCACCAATGCTGGTTAATCAAGGTATTAACAACAATCACCAAAATAATGCTACTGCCAATGTAATGCAGTCTTCGACAAACAGGATCTTGATGTTGCGACAGATAAAATGGGTAAAACTCTGCAAATGAAGAATAACGTTTAGGTTGCATTACTCACTCCTTTTTAATCACCAGCTAATCATATGCTCTGTTAATATTAGATTATGTAGTCTTGAGTTATACCTTGTTGTAAAATAATATTTCACCCTCGACATTGCCAACGTTAACGGTGGCAATACTAGTAAACCCTTGTTGTACTAATGCTTTATGATGTGAAGGATTACTGACAAATACCCCGACCCCATCGAGCCTACGTTGTTCATCACACCAACTCAATACCGCTTGAATGAGTTTGGCACCATAACCTTTATGCTGCTCATTAGGTGATAAGGCAATAAATTGTAAAATTCCGCATTTTTGAGAAGGAAGATGTTCTAAAATACAGGTTTCTTTTTGCATTAATCCCTGAGTTGATTTCCAGCCAGTCCCTAACATCATTTTGAAACGCCAATGCCAATAACGTCCCTCGCCCAGCGGCACTTGTTGAGTAATAACACACGCAACACCGATTAAACGGTCACCGTCAAATAGGCCAATCAAAGGTTGTTCTTGTTGCCATAATTCATTTAACTCTTCACGAATAGCGGCACGAAGTTTTTGTTCATATTGTTGAGTATCTTGTTGGCCGAGTACCTCGATAAAATAAGGGTCATCATGATAAGCATTATAGAGAATGGAAGCTGCAACCCGTATGTCTTCAGCGGTTAAATACACTGCACGTAGGGTTTCCAAGGTGTTATTGTCCATTATTATTCCTTGTTGATTAACTCTCTGAACTTAATTTAACAAGTTTGAAACAATCTACAAGTTTTGTTTATGCGTTTGACCTACAAAACGGTTATATACGACAGTTGTTTGCATTTTTTGTCATCAAGATTGATACTGAATTTATCGACTTAACCATTACAAGGAATGCATCAAATGGACACAACATTAAATGATCTAAGTCACTTATTTAAGCAATTAGGTTTGCCTCATCATCAAGAGGGGATCGATGACTTTGTTATCCAAAATAAACTTGATAAGCACACATTAATCACTGATGCTAATTGCTGGAACCCAGCTCAAAAAGCATTTTTAAAAGAGGCATTATTAGAAGACGCCCAATGGTCAGAAGTGATTGACCAATTGGACGTGATGATGCGAGCTGAAGCGTAATTGATTGTTAATGTCAGATGACGTGACTCAATGACTAAATTTGTTTATAGGCGGCGTCACCCCAGCCCACTAAAACGTCGTCTCGGAACACAATTGGCGTGCATTCGTCTTTAGTTGTTTTACCATCACCTTCAGCCCATTGGGTGCGATAGAACAACACTTTGATAGACTGCTCGGCGCGGTCCTGAGTCGGCTTAGCATAAGCTTCGCTGAAATCTGCTATGCCCATCAGGGTTGTCACTTGATCACTGCTCATTCCCATAGACAATTTGGTAATTAGTTGACGATTTTCATCCTGTTGCTCTTGCCAATAGTCAGCACTTTTACCCGATTCATGACCACCAACACTGATCACACAACCACTTAACATCAGTGATGTTGCGCCAATTAATCCTGCTGCGATAAGTTTTAATTTCATGTTGCGTCCTTTTTGTTAAAATATAATCCGAATTGTATTTACATAGTCTTTAAGCCAAAATCGTGCCACAATTAATATATTGATTTATATGGGTTTATTTTTAATATCACATGCGTTAGTTAATCTCACTATAAAACATTAAGGAATTTCACCAACAATGAGTCCAATTGAACAGGTGCTTGCAGCAGCTAAATCGATTGCCAACAATGGACATACTCCCAGTTTAGCGCTGATAAAAAGTCGCTTAGGTAATCGAATTTCAATGCCAATCCTGATCCAAGGTTTACAGCAATTTAAAGCGTTACCTAAATCTGAATGGCAGCACATAGCAGAATTAACGGACATGCAATCAATGGCAGATGTGCCAACTGATGAGCAACCCGATCCTATCGCTCAAGTCACCCAACAGGTTATCGCCATGCAACAACAGATTAATCAGCTGAGCCAACGAGTCGCTGAGCTAGAACGCCAATTAGCAAACCAGGTCGTCCAAAGCAATATAATTAATAATAAGGTCGACCAATAAATGTTTGTCTTCGAACTGCGTTTTGAATGTTTTGCCGACACCACCATTGAGGCGGCAGAAAAAGCCATTAATGCGTTTCTTGAAGCTCTTCGGGCTAATGGACAAATTCTTGGACGTGAATTTGCGGTCGCCTTTAATGACGGCGAATTTAGGGCTCGTTTGTTATTACCCGAAAAAACCAGTCTGGCTAATCGCTATAATAGCCCTTGGGTAAAAGTGACATTAGCAGGCTTGACGGCAGCCAAACTATTGGCGCCTAGAGAAAAATTCATCGGCCAAGACATCAACTCTGAAGCCAGTAATACCGACGCCCCGTCATGGCAGGTGTTGTATACCAGTTATGTGCATATGTGTTCACCGCTTCGCAATGGCGATAATCTGCTGCCAATACCTTTATATCAACTGCCAGCAACTTTTAATGGCGATCATAAACGCATCATAAAATGGCAAACAGAATGGCAAGCGTGTGATGAACTGCAAATGGCAGCAGCTACAAAAGCTGAGTTTGCAGCATTAGATGAAATAACTCGGACAGACAGTGACCTATTTAGACGCGGTTGGGATTTACGTGGCAGGATAGAATATTTAACTAACATCCCCACCTATTATTACTTATACCGTGTGGGTGGCGAGTCATTAGAAAGCGAAATGAACAGGGAGTGTCCACGTTGTGGCTCACAGGCTTGGAAGCTGGAACAACCGCTTTTAGATCTATTCCATTTTCGCTGTGAACCCTGCCGCATAGTGTCGAATTTATCTTGGGATCATCAATAAGCAGATTAAAACACTCAGTAACCACATCATTCAAAGACTGAACGATGTGTTTTGCTGCCATTTCAAAGTGTATATATTATTGTTTACCGCGTAACGATTGCCACATGGTTTTGATCCGCTGCAAGATACCCGGATGATCGGCAACAATCTCAGTTTCTTCAATCGGTTTAACCGGCGGTTTTATCAGTGGAGATAGTTGCTGCAGAAATTCAGTTAATGACGGCGCAATTTGAGTGCTTTGTTTCTGGCCTGGTATTTCGATCCATACACTGCCATCATCGTTGTTTACCGTTAGCATTTGATCATCATCACCTGTTACACCAATAAACCAAGTAGATGGTTGTTTAAGCTTTTGTTTCATGATCAAATGGCCAATTACATTTTGTTGCAAATTCTCAAAGTCGGCTTGATTCCACGCTTGAATTAATTCACCGTCGCCAAACGAGGCCGTAAACGGTAATGGTGCTGAAAAATATTGGCCATAAAATGCATGAATATCTTGGTGTAACTGAATATTTAATGCATGCTCCACATTGCTAAAATCAGCTGCATTATCCCGTTTAACAGGCTGCCAGAACACTATTTCATCGCGATTTGCATCAAACGTTCCTTGAATACATATTGAGTCTTCGCCCAAAGGATAATAGCGCGGAAATTCAGATAAAGTATCTTGATAAGATTTAAGATAGTTTTTTATAAAGCAATCTAATGCAGATGAACAAGACACTTAAGCCACTCGTAGTTTATAATAAAACCATATTTTGACACGGAATCCGATTAGATGACACACAATCACGACCCTTATAGTGATGCAGCAGCATTAAAAGGCTTAACATTAGGCCAAGCAACTGCTTATCAAGCTGAGTATGACGCGTCACTGCTGCAAGGGGTTCCACGTAAACTTAACCGAGATGCTATTGAATTAAGTGGTCAACTCCCTTTTCACGGTACCGATATTTGGACCGGATATGAATTGTCTTGGCTTAATGCTAAAGGCAAGCCTGTTGTTGCCATTTTGGAAGTTCAGTTAGATATCAACAGTGTCAATTTGATTGAATCTAAATCTTTTAAACTGTACTTAAATAGTTTTAACCAAACTAAGTTTGACAGTGTCGAAGCCGTACAAGAAACCTTAAGCCGCGATTTAGCCGCTTGTGCCCAAGGTGATATGACCGTAAAAGTCATCGAACCTAAGCATTTTAATCTTGAACGTATTATTGATTTACCGGGTACTTGTATTGATGACTTGGATATTGAAGTCGACGAATACGCATTTAATCCAGATCATTTAATCGGTGGTACAGATCCTGACAAAAACGTGGCGGAAACACTAAATTCAAATTTATTGAAGTCTAATTGTTTAATCACCTCACAGCCTGACTGGGGCAGTGTGATGATCCGTTATCAAGGCCCTAAAATTGATCGTGAAAAACTGCTGCGCTATTTAATCTCTTTCCGCCAGCACAATGAATTTCACGAGCAATGCGTTGAGCGTATCTTTGTCGACTTAAAAAAATACTGCCAGTGCACTAAGTTAACCGTTTATGCGCGTTATACCCGTCGCGGTGGCTTAGACATCAACCCATATCGCAGTGACTTTGAAAACCCACCAGAATCAAACCGCCTTGCGAGACAATAATCGCCGTAGCGGTTATCAGTATTCGCTAAAAACCAATCTCACTGAGGTTGGTTTTTTTGTAAGTGATGAGTGAATGATAATAGAGTTAAGCGTTTTTAGCTTTATGGCAATATATCAGCGAGGCTTAATTGATAACATAATGGTGTATCAAAAATCGCAAGCGGGTTGGGTGTAGTTGTCGCCATCAATTGATTCGCCAAACCTAAGGTAACGGCAAAACGGTATGTTTGATCAAGTCGTCCCATCACCGTCTGCCAAGTTATCTTTGTCGCAACATCTTGAGGATTAGTAAAATGCAGCTTAACGGCTTGGCATAATGCTATTAATTGACTCTGATTATCAAGCATTTGTTTATCAACTGAGAGTAAATCAATACTGCGCGGTGTTGCCTGACTAAAATCAACCGCAAACGATTTAAGCGACAATGCCAGCCCCAAGCCGCGTGCTTTTATGTAAGACTCTTTCACCGCCCATAAATCAAAAAAACGTTGCCGCTGTAATGATGGTGGTAATTGCAACAAAGCATCAGTTTCAGCTTGGGTGAAATAATGATTTAAAATAGGCACAATATCTGTACTGCCTCGTTCACGTTCAATATCAACCCCAAAACTCACATCGGAGTCGGCTTTAAACGCTTGTCCACCTGTAACCACGCCAATCATCAACCACTCGCCGCTGTGGCTTATATTAAAATGTAGCCCAGTTTGAGCCAATAAATCATCGCTAAGCGCTGGTTTACCTTTGTCACCATAACGAAAACGCCACTCGTGGGGTTTTCGCTCACTATGCAGTGATAATACCGCCCTAAGCGCGATACGAACTTGCAACGCATTATGACGCGCCGACACGCTTTTATAGCGGCCAACCTTGGCGACTTCATCAGCACTTAACCAACCTAAGGCTAAACCTGCATCATAATCTGCAGTTGAAAACCCACCATCAAGTCGCACAAAGTAAATATGCGGCTTAGCAAGCGAGTCTAATTGGGATATCGAAAAAGTGGCAGGCATTAAAGCAAACAAAACTCAGTTAAATGGCGATACGGCTAAATTACCTTAATAAGCCCTCTTCAGCGAGGAATTTGTCAATAATCGCGATGATTCTCAATTGACGCGAAAAATAGTATTAGCATTAACATAATGCTAATTTCCATGGGTAACCCCCAGACTTCACGCCTAAGGTGAATGCTAATAATCTCATACGAAGATTATGTGCTTACCCACATTCTAAGCAGTCTGTCCTCCGAGTAAAATCATTGTTAGTAGAGGATAACTACTAGACGATAGCTAATAATTCATTACGAATAAATTATTGATCTACTTTACAATATACCAATAAACCTAATCAATTTTATGAGCAAATAAAGGGTGATATTAATCCATCCGTTATAATACAAAAAGTCAGCGTTGAGTTAGCATGTTAAACCACAATAGAACATTGAACCACCAACAAGCGATTCGATTAATAATCATATATAACAGTAGCATAAGCATGGACGATATTGTTTTACCTACATAATGGATAATAGAATATCACAAGACACCCGTTTCAAATTACGAGCTTTGTATCTATAAAGAGGGCTTTTAAGCGACACGTTACGTGTTTTTAGTCTCGGGTGATTGTATCGGAGTGAAACCTCAGGTAATCTGCTTTGTGCTAAAAAAAGCATAAATGGATATTTAGACTAATTTTTATCTTCTTTAAGTATGACTTAAGTAAGTATGGGTAAGTTTAAATGCGCTAAAGTCTCAATAGATTATTTGGAATCCCTGTCTAGATGACAAAAAAGATAACTACACATCCAGAGTCGAGTCTATTTGAGGGTAAGCCTGGTCAAAAAACGGTTAATCACCGTAACGCGACGACAACGCCGGAGATGCGTCAATTTATTCAGCAATCCGATTACAGCGTCAGCCAATTATCAAAAATCCTCAATATCAGCGAAGCCACCGTGCGTAAGTGGCGTAAACGTGACTCAATTGATAACACCCCAAACACCCCGCACAAACTCAACACGACACTATCCCCAATGGAAGAGTACGTGATGCTGGGCCTGCGTTATCAATTAAAGATGCCCTTAGACAGGTTATTAAAAGTCACCCAACAATTTATCAACCCCAATGTCTCTCGCTCCGGCCTTGCCCGCTGCTTAAAACGCTTTGGGGTGTCAAAACTCGACGAATTTGATAGCCCTTTTGTGCCAGAAAAATTCTTCAATCAGCTGCCGATCACTCAGGGCGCAAATATTCAAACCTATACCGTTAACCCGCAGACTTTAGCTGACACCTTGGCCCTACCGAGTCCAGATCCGGACAACGTAGTACAAGTGGTGTCGTTAAGTATTCCGCCTCAACTAACAGAACAACATGCCTATTCCGTTCTGCTTGGGGTCGATTTTAAGTCTGACTGGGTTTACCTCGATATTTACCAAGACAGCCATACCCAGGCGAGTAATCGCTATATTACGCATGTCTTAAAGCACGGACCGTTTCATTTACGTAAGTTATTGGTTCGCAACTATCACACTTTTCTTGCTCGATTTCCTGGAGCAGGTCAGCCAGCCGCAGTATCCACTAGCACCACTCATGCAGCTGGATCCCAACACCAGATAACTGAACCTCAGTTATCAAACGGAGACTCATATGAGCCAATCCAGTAATATAGATAAGCGTTTAAACAAACGCTTAAAAGACATGCCTGTCGCCATTGTCGGCATGGCCAGTATTTTTGCAAACTCACGCTATTTAAACAAATTTTGGGATTTAATCAGCGAAAAAATTGATGCCATTATCGACGTTCCAGAAACCCATTGGAATGCTGAAGATTACTACAATGCCGATAAATCAATGGCCGATAAAACTTACTGTAAACGCGGTGGTTTTTTACCTGAAGTCGATTTCAATCCAATGGAATTTGGCCTGCCACCTAACATCCTCGAACTAACAGACACCTCGCAACTATTATCGTTAGTGGTTGCCAAAGAAGTGCTAGCGGATGCTGGTATTGATGCACAGTACGATACCGATCGCATCGGTATTACACTGGGCGTCGGCGGTGGTCAAAAGCTCAATCATAGCCTAAGTGGTCGTTTGCAATACCCTATACTCAAAAAAGTATTTAAAAATAGCGGTCTAAGCGACGAAGACACCGATATGTTGATCAAAAAGTTTCAGGATCAATATATTCACTGGGAAGAGAACTCATTTCCAGGATCCCTCGGCAATGTGATTGCTGGTCGTATCGCTAACCGCTTTGATTTAGGCGGCATGAATTGTGTTGTTGACGCCGCTTGTGCGGGATCGTTGGCGGCTATGCGTATGGCCATCACTGAGTTAGTTGAAGGTCGCAGTGACATGATGCTCACCGGTGGCGTGTGTACCGACAACTCTCCATCAATGTACATGAGCTTTTCAAAAACACCGGCATTTACCACTAATGACACCATTCAACCTTTCGATATTGATTCAAAAGGCATGATGATTGGTGAAGGTATTGGCATGATGGCGCTTAAACGCCTTGATGATGCTGAACGCGATGGTGACCGCATTTATGCTGTTATCAAAGGCGTTGGCTCGTCATCTGATGGTAAATTTAAAAGTATTTATGCACCTCGCCCAGAAGGCCAAGCTAAAGCATTAAGACGTGCTTATGATGATGCCGGTTTTGCACCGAACACTGTTGGCTTAATTGAAGCCCACGGTACCGGTACTGCAGCTGGCGATGTGGCAGAATTTAATGGCCTGAAATCGGTGTTTACTGAAGATAATGATACCCAACAGCACATTGCCCTTGGGTCGGTTAAATCACAAGTAGGTCACACTAAATCGACAGCAGGAACCGCTGGGGTCATTAAAGTCGCGCTGGCGCTGCATCATAAAGTATTGCCTCCGACCATTAACGTCAGTAAGCCGAATCCAAAATTAAACATTCAGGACTCGCCATTTTATTTAAACACTGAAACCCGTCCATGGTTGCCAAGAGCAGACAATACCCCGCGTCGCGCCGGTATTAGTGCCTTTGGTTTTGGCGGCACTAACTTCCACATTGTGTTGGAAGAGTATCGTCAAGAACATGTTCGAGGTGATAAGTATCGTCAACGTTCAGTGCCACAAACGCTGTTAATCCATGGGCAAAACAAAGCCGCATTACAGGCTCAATTAACGGCACTTCAAGCTGAAGTTAATGGCGTTGATACCACACAGCAAAATCGTCAAGAAATTGTGTTAGCCGACTTAGGCAAACGATTTGCCTTAAATACCATCGCCCCAAATGCGGCACGCATAGGCTTAGTCGTTGCTTCATTAGCAGACTTAACCGTTCAGCTAACGCAAGCGCAAGCGCAGTTAAGCTCAAATACTGCAGACAGCTGGCAATTACCTTCAGGCACAAGTTATCGCGCGCAAGCATTGATCCATCCTGAATCGGCAAGCCATAAAGTGGCGGCATTATTTGCCGGACAAGGGGCACAGTATCTAAACATGGGTGCAGATTTAGCCTGTTTGTATCCAGAAATGCGTCAACAACTGATGCAGGCCGATAAGGTATTTGCCCAACATAAGCAAACACAATTGTCACAAGTTATGTACCCAAATCCTGCTTTTGAAGCCGACGATATTGCCGCACAACACGCAGCATTAACCAATACAGCTAATGCCCAAAGTGCTATTGGTGCGGTGAGCATGGGCCAATATGCATTATTGACTCAAGCAGGTTTTACCGCCGACATTGTTGCTGGTCATAGTTTTGGTGAATTGTCAGCATTATGTGCTGCAGGCGTTATTAGCCAAGCTGATTATTATCAATTGGCCTTTGCTCGTGGCCAAGCAATGGCTGCCACGCCTAAAGATCAAGACGCTGGGGTCATGTACGCGATTATTGTTCCGGCTCAATCGGTTGAGCAAGGCACAGAACAAGTTGAAAAGTGCATCAGTGCATTCGAAGGCGTCAAGGTGGCTAATTACAATGCACCGACCCAACTTGTTATTGCAGGGCCAACAGCATCATGCACCTTAGCGGCACAAGCTATCACCACCGAGCTGGGCTTTAAAGCGATTGCCCTGCCCGTTTCTGGCGCGTTCCACACCCCATTGGTGGCACATGCTCAGCAACCCT
Source organism: Shewanella sp. S1-49-MNA-CIBAN-0167 (assembly GCF_040310145.1). Lineage (NCBI taxonomy): Bacteria > Pseudomonadati > Pseudomonadota > Gammaproteobacteria > Alteromonadales > Shewanellaceae > Shewanella > Shewanella sp. S1-49-MNA-CIBAN-0167. The sequence continues at coordinate 98,545 of NZ_JBEOPO010000011.1, forward strand.
TTGCAGCCGCAATCGGCAAGGTCAAATTTGCCAAGCCCAAATTGAGTCTTTATGCCAACGGCACCGGCAAAGCACATCCTAATGATCCCAAAGCAATCAAGGCGGCATTGACTGATCATATGCTGCAATCGGTTCGTTTTAGCGAGCAATTAACAGCTATGTACGACGCTGGCGCACGGGTATTTGTTGAGTTTGGTCCGAAAAACATTCTCCAAAAACTGGTTGAGGCAACATTAGGCAATAAAGCTGAGCCTGTGAGTGTGGTTAGCTTAAATCCCAATCCAAAGGGCAGCAGTGATACCCAACTGCGTCAAGCTGCTTGCCAGCTTGCAGTGTTAGGTGTGACGTTAACTGAGGTTGACCCATATCAAGCGCCTATCGCTGAGCTTGCAAAAGTCTCACCGATGAACGTCAAGTTAACTGCCAGCAATTATATTAGTCCCAACACCCAAGCCAAAATGAACAAGTCACTTCAAACTGGCACAGTTACCAGCCAGACAGTGGAAGTGCCAGTCGAGAAAGTAGTGGAAAAAATTGTGGAAAAAGAAGTCATTAAAACTGAATATATTGAAGTGCCAGCAACATCCGCACCAGCATCTGCAGTAGCTGCACCTTTAGCTGCAGCAGCTCCTATAGCTAAAGCTCAACCGGTTCGCTCAAATGTGTCAGCGTCTGCCGATAGTATCGGTGCATTTTTTGCTGCGCAGCAACAAACAGCTGAATTACATCAGCAGTTTTTAGCTATCCCACAGCAATATGGTGATACCTTTGCTCACCTGATGACAGCCCAAGCACAAATGGCGTCATCGGGATTAGCCATTCCAGAAAGCTTGCAACGTTCGATGGAGATGTTCCACCAGCATCAAGCACAAACATTGCAAAGTCATACGCAATTCTTAACACTGCAAGCACAAGCAAGCCAAGCTGCATTAGCCATGTTGCAAGGGCAAACGCCAGCGGCTATGCCTGCATCAGTATCTGCTGCATCAGTACAACCTGCTTTTGTGCAGTCAAACCACATAGCTCAAGCAGCAATACCTTCGCCAGTGGTAGCACCTGTTGCTCCAGCTTCAGCTCAGGTTCAAACAGCTCAAGCGGCTCAAGCGGTTCAATCTCAACCGACAGCCAGTATACCTGTTCAAGCTCCTGTGGCTCAGCAAGTTAGCTCAGCAGCGGTTTCTGTACCAACAGCCGGACTAACACAGCAACAAGTGTTAGACACTATGCTCAATGTGGTCGCCGACAAAACCGGTTACCCAACTGAAATGCTCGAGCTTGGTATGGATATGGAAGCCGATTTAGGTATCGACTCCATTAAGCGCGTTGAAATTTTAGGCACAGTGCAAGAAGAGCTTCCAGGCTTACCGGAACTGAGCCCAGAAGATTTAGCCGAATGTCGCACCTTGGGTGAAATCGTTAGCTACATGCAAACCAAATTGCCTGCTGCTAACGCGGTTGCTGTCGCGTCAACGGGATCAACCTCGGTAGAAACTGCTGCACCGGCATCAACTGACTTAACAGCTGAAAACGTCCAGCGTACTATGCTCAATGTGGTTGCCGACAAAACTGGTTACCCAACCGAAATGCTTGAACTTGGCATGGACATGGAAGCCGATTTAGGTATCGACTCCATTAAGCGCGTCGAAATTTTAGGCACAGTACAAGATGAACTTCCAGGTTTACCAGAACTGAGCCCAGAAGATTTAGCCGAGTGCCGCACCTTGGGCGAAATCGTTAGCTACATGCAAACTAAATTGCCAGCTGCCAGCACAGTAGCTCCAGCATCAATTGCATCTGCGCCAGCAGCAGGTTTAAACGCAGAAAGCGTTCAGCGCACCATGTTAGCTGTGGTTGCCGACAAAACCGGTTACCCAACTGAAATGCTTGAACTTGGCATGGACATGGAAGCAGACCTTGGTATCGACTCGATTAAGCGCGTCGAAATTCTAGGCACAGTACAAGATGAGCTACCAGGCTTACCTGAGCTGAACCCAGAAGATTTAGCCGAGTGTCGCACCTTGGGCGAAATCGTCAGCTATATGCAAACCAAACTGCCTGCGGCCAGCACAGTCGCTCCAGTAGCAACGGTATCTTCATCAGCACCTGCAACAACGGGCTTGAGTGCTGATACTGTATTAAGCACCATGATGTCAGTGGTAGCCGACAAAACCGGTTACCCAGCTGAAATGCTTGAACTGAGCATGGATATGGAAGCCGACCTCGGCATCGATTCCATCAAGCGGGTTGAAATTCTAGGTACAGTGCAAGACGAACTACCCGGTTTACCAGAACTGAACCCAGAAGATTTAGCCGAGTGTCGCACCTTAGGTGAAATTGTCAGCTACATGCAGACTAAACTGCCTGCAGCCAACACGGTTACTGCAGCATCAACAGGATCAACATCGGTAACAGCAGGGTCTATCACTGCTGCACCTGAATCAACCAGCTTAAGCGCAGAAAACGTCCAGCGTACGATGTTAAGCGTGGTCGCCGACAAAACCGGTTACCCTGCTGAAATGCTTGAACTGAGTATGGACATGGAAGCCGATTTAGGTATCGACTCCATTAAGCGCGTCGAGATTTTAGGCACAGTGCAAGATGAGCTGCCAGGCTTACCAGAACTGAACCCTGAAGATTTAGCCGAGTGTCGCACCTTAGGTGAAATTGTCAGCTACATGCAGACCAAGCTGCCTGCTGCTGGCATAGTTGCCGAAGTAGTAACCCCAGCATTAAGCGCAAACAAGCTTGAATTAGACACCACAACATTACCTCCACATAGCGAGGTAGCGCTAAAAAAGTTACCAGCGACGGATAAACTCCTAGATTGTTTTTCAACAGCAACTTGTATTGTCATCACAGACGATGGCCACAACGCAGGTTTACTGGCTGAAAAGCTCAATGCAAAGGGATTAACCGTCGCCGTTATTCGTCACCCACAAACCATCAGTGTGGCGCATTCGCCATTAAGCAGTGATATTAAAAGCTACACCTTGAATAGCATTGATGATGCACAAATTGCCAAGGTCATTGCCGATATTAAGGCCGACATTGGTGCTGAACAGGCCATTGCGGGCTTTGTTCATTTGCAGCCGCAAGCCACAGCCAACAGCAGCGAATTAATGTCGTGCACGGTTGCCGCTAAAGCTGCGGTCGACAATGCATTTTTATGGGCCAAGCATCTGCACCCAGAATTCGCTAAGCCAACATCTTCACGCTTATGCTACTTTACTGTGAGTCGTTTAGACGGTGGGTTTGGCTACTTAGATAATAGCCAATTAGCGACAGCAGAACTTAACCAAGCAGCCTTGTCTGGGCTTAGCAAAACCTTAAGCCATGAGTGGCCACAGGTGTTTTGCCGCGCCTTAGACATTGCTAATAACCTTGATGCAAGCGCCTTTGCTGATGCTATCGTAGCAGAGTTGTTTGATATCGATGGTGCCAATGCAAGCGAAGATCGCATTAACGAAGTGGGGATCAGTCAGCAAGGCCGAGTGACATTAGTTGCAGCCAATGCCAGCGAGCAATTTGCGCCAGCAACACTTGATAGTAATGACACTATTTTGGTCACCGGCGGCGCAAAAGGCGTAACGTTTGAATGCGCCCTCACCTTAGCCAAACAGTGCCAATCACATTTTGTGTTAGCAGGTCGCAGCCAACATTTTGCTAGCGACTTACCGGTTTGGGCTCAAGGCAAGCAAGCCTCTGAGTTAAAAGCCGCTGCCATTGCTTATATTCAATCGCAAGGTAATAAACCCACGCCAAAACAGATAGATGCGCTAGTGTGGCCGATAAGCAGCAGCCTAGAAATCGATCGTGCGTTAGCCGCTTTTGGCAAGGTCGGTGCCAGTGCCCAATATGTATCGATGGATGTCAGCGATGCCACAGCGGTAGCTGCTAGCCTTAAAAACCTGACTAATGCTAAGGGCGACTCATTAACCATTAATGGCATTATCCACGGTGCCGGTGTGTTAGCCGACAAGCATATACAAGACAAAACCTTGGATGAGCTTAACCGCGTCTACCACACCAAAGTGACTGGGCTTGCGAGCATCCTTAACGCACTCGACCCACAACAGATTAAGCTTATTGCACTGTTTTCATCGGCTGCCGCTTTTTACGGTAATAGCGGTCAGAGTGATTATGCTATGTCCAATGAAATCCTCAATAAAACCGCCCTGAAACTGGCGCACACTTTACCGCAAGCTAAAGTGATGAGTTTTAACTGGGGCCCTTGGGATGGCGGTATGGTCAGTTCAGCATTAAAGAAAATGTTTGTTGAACGTGGCGTTTACGTTATTCCGCTACAAACGGGTGCCGAGTTATTTGCCCACAGTTTATTAAGCCAACAAGGGGCGCAACTGCTCATTGGCTCTGATATGCAAGGCTCGTCAGAACAGGATAATGCTGCAAAAAAGCCTAATGCGGACGCTTTGCTTATCGCCAAGGGTTCGCTGAAATTTGCTACTAAAGCATTTACGACTAAGACATCTGAGACTAAGACACCGGCTACTGATATTATCAGTCAGACGGTGACTCGAGTCTTAACTCCGGCTGAAATGCCTTTTGTTAGCGACCATTGTATTGCGGGCAATCCGGTATTGCCGACAGTATGCGCCATGCAATGGATGCGTGATGCGGCAGAAATTTTATGTCATGTGCCAGTCAGTATTGCTGAATACAAATTGCTTAAAGGGGTTATTTTTGACACCAATGAGCCACATTTGTTGCAACTTGAGCTAAGCCAAACGGAGGCTGAGATCAGCGCGCAGATCTCCTCTCGTCTGCTCAATGAGCCAAGTGCAGCCATGAAACCGCAATACCAAGCGACATTGGTGATCAATAGTGCCATTTTGGCAACTGAGATCACCAAGCCAGCGATTGATACAGCGAGTCTGACAAAGTGGTCGCACATGGTGCCATTGAACTCAGGGGCTGAACTGTATCAAAACGGAACCTTGTTTCATGGCCCGCGTTTGCAAGGGATAAATCAGGTGCTAGCATTTGATGATGCTCAGCTACTGTGCCGAGTGCAATTGCCGCAGATTAATGCCGCAGACTGCCAAGGTTTTATCCCGTCATCGGCATTAGGTGGCAGCCAAATTTTCGCTGAAGATTTGCTGCTACAAGCCATGCTGGTATGGGCGAGACTGAAATACGGTGCCGCAAGTTTACCTTCATCAACCGGTGAATGTGTCACCGCTTGGCCATTTGCTAATGGTGATAAAGGTTATATTCAACTGAATGTGGTTAAACACAGTGGCAGAATGCTAATCGCTAACGTGAGTTTATATCATCAAGATGGCCGCCTGAGTTGCCAAATGCTTAACGCTAAAGTGACCATTAGCAAAAGTTTGAATGGGGCATTTATTGCACATCAAGCTGCTGGTGCTGAACTTTCTCACCACAGCAAGGAAACAGTGTGACGGCATCAAGCAACATAACGCAAAGCAGTATTAGTGAGCGTATTGCGGAGCAACAAACCAAGCCAATGCGCTTGGCATTGTTGCTAAGCAAGCCTGATGTTGACTCGGTAAATGAGCACTTCATTGCCATTGACACTCAACGTGTCGATGGCTTTGAATTGGCGTTATTACACAGCGTTGAGACACTATCATCCACCCGCAATGACATGGTCAATATTGGCGATCGATTGTGGATAATGCCGGGGCTGATTGCCGCTAAACACGGCGTGCATGCTCATGCTTATATCAACGGCATTGCAGTTGGCGACAATCAAGTTGAAGCGGTAACACTCGCCCTTGCCCATGCAAAACGTCTGCATGCTCAGCCGCAGATTGTCGCGCTAGATGGCAGTTTAGATGTTAGTGCTAATGTTAGTACTACTTCCAGTGCTGATGCTAATGCTGGTACTCATGCCAGCACTCATGCACAAACAACGCTGACGGCAATGGTAACCCTGGTCGAGTCTATCGCCAGTCGCTGTATACCATCCAAAGACAACAGCAACAGTCAATATTGGTTTAGCACACTGCACCAAAGTCGGGTGGCGGCCTTATGTTATCCAGCGGCCGCCGGTGTTCAGGCAATGATCCTAACCCAAGGACGTGCGCTAATCGCCGCCAAGGCATTGATCAATACTCAGCGTTTATGGTTGCCACTCTGCGCAGCTTCATTAACGCAATTACGCACTAAGCTGATGGACTTTTCTACGCAGTTAAACTCAACTGCTGACGACCTTAGCCTACTCAAGCTTATCAACACCACATTGGTAGATTATCAAACGGATGCGCCCCTAGCCTTGGTATTAATGGCAGCGGACCGCAGTGGATTGGTGCAAGAAGTCAACGCGATGATGTCAAAGATGTCGGCTAATGGCGATCTTGCCCAAAGCTCAAATGCAGCCATAGAATATAAAACCCCTGCCGGCAGTTGCTTTTACTCAGCGCCCCTTGGTCATCATGGCTTAAGTTTTGTTTATCCCGGCGTAGGCACCGTCTATCCAAACATGCTTAGTCAATTGGGACTGGTTTTCCCGGATTTATATGCCGAACTTGAAAACCAAGGTGACATGCAATCGATGTTACAAACTGAATATCTCTATGGCGCAGATAACAGCCGTGCAGCACAGATGAGTCTGAGTCAATTGGCGATTGCCGGCGTTGGAGCCAGTTATGTATTAACTAAACTGTTGCAGCAAGAGTTTGCCATTGAGCCCCGCTTTGCTTTGGGTTACTCCATGGGTGAAGCGGCCATGTGGGCCAGTTTAAACGTATGGCAGGCACCGCATCGCATGATTGCCGCGACGCAAAACAGCAGTATTTTTAGCCAAGATATTTCTGGCGAGCTCCGCTGTGTTCGCCAGCAATGGCAATTAGCCGATGACGAAACCATTGTGTGGAACAGCTTTGTCACTCGTGCGAGCATCGATGAACTCACGCCCCATTTAGCGGATCATCCGCGGGCTTATATTGCCATTATCCAAGGTGATACCTGCGTTATCGCTGGCTGTGAATCCAGTTGTAAAGCCTTGTTAAAACAAGCGGGTAAACGCGGCATTGCGGCTAATCGCGTCACCGCTATGCACACACCTGCGGCACTGAATATTACCACGTCTGTTAGCCAGTTTTATCAGCAACCGCTTGTGGAGAATTTACCCCACCAATTACAGTTTATCTCAGCCGCCGAGGCAGATCCGGTTGCGTTAACCTCACACGCCATTGCCCAATCGATAGCCGATACCTTTTGTCATCAATTGGACTTTACTCAATTGATCCATAAAGCTCGCCACCATGGCTGTCGTTTGTTTGTTGAAGTCGGTGCAGATCGTCAAATAACCACTTTAATTGATAAAATCAATGCTCAGAGTAGCGATTCGTCTCCAGCGAAGGTCCATGCAAAAGTCAATGCGATGGCTGTTAATGCAAAAGGCGGCGACGATATTAGCAGTTTACTTAAATGTCTGGGGCAATTAATCACTCATCGAGTGCCGATGTCATTAAGCCCCTTTATCCGCAGCCTTAACGATACGATTAACACATTATCCCAGCAGGCGGCGTTAGCCGACGGCTCATCTCTCATTCGTAATAGTGAAACATCATTAGAAGGAGAACCTCATTGAGTTCTCAAGCGATCCCTAAAATAGCCATTGTTGGCTTAGCCAATCAGTATCCAGATGCGGATACCCCTGCATCGTTTTGGCAAAATTTATTAGACAAAAAAGACTCACGCAGCCAAATCAGTGCCAACAAACTCAATGCTTCACCGAGTGACTACTTGGGCGTTCAAGGCGAGTCAGACCGGTTTTATTGCGATAAAGGCGGTTATATCCAAGGATTTAGCTTTAATCCAAACGGATATCGTATTGCGAGTGACGCCTTTGATGGTTTAGATGAAAGCTTTTTGTGGGCAACCGACACTGCGCGTAATGCTTTAACGGATGCGGGTATTGATCTAGACAATAGCTTGCTCAAACGCACAGGTATTGTCATGGGAACCTTATCATTTCCTACGGCAAAATCTAACGAGCTATTTGTGCCGCTTTATCATAGTGCGGTAGAAAAAGCCCTACAAACCAAACTACAACAGCCAAACTTCAGCCTGCATTCTTTTAATGAGCGTTATGATAAGCACTTTGATCAGCAATCTGTTGACCAGCAGCCACAAACTAATGCACATGCGACAGCTCAGACCGTTAATTTGCGTAATGGTGCCATTGCCCATAACGCCTCAAAAATCGTTGCCGATGCTCTGGGGTTAGGTGGTACGCAGCTCAGTTTAGATGCGGCATGTGCCAGCTCGGTTTACGCCTTAAAACTGGCGTGCGATTACTTGCATACTGGCAAAGCAGACATGATGCTTGCCGGCGCAGTGTCAGGTGCCGATCCCTTCTTTATCAATATGGGATTTTCGATATTTCACGCCTATCCCGACCACGGCATTTCAGCTCCGTTTGATCAAAACAGTAAAGGCTTGTTCGCTGGCGAAGGTGCTGGGGTATTAGTGCTTAAACGTCTTGAAGATGCTGAGCGTGATGGCGACCATATTTACGCTTTAGTCAGTGGGATCGGCTTATCAAACGACGGTAAAGGCCAGTTTGTGTTAAGCCCAAACAGTAAAGGCCAAGTACAAGCATTTGAACGTGCTTATCGCGATGCAGCGGCAATAGACCCAAGTATTACCCCCGCCAGTATTGAAGTGATTGAATGTCACGCAACCGGTACGCCATTAGGTGACAAAGTTGAACTCACCTCAATGGAGCGGTTTTTTGAAGATAAGCTTCAAGGCAGCGCGACACCACTGATTGGTTCAGCAAAATCCAATTTAGGCCATTTACTCACCGCCGCAGGCATGCCCGGGATCATGAAAATGATTTTTGCGATGCGCCAAGGCGTGTTGCCACCCAGTATTAATATTAGTGCGCCTATCGCCTCGCCTAATGGATTATTTGGTCAAGCAACCTTACCAAACGTGGTGTTGCCTTGGCCCGATAAAGCAGGCAATAAAGCCCGCCATGCGGGGGTATCGGTATTTGGTTTTGGTGGCTGTAATGCCCATTTACTGATTGAGTCATATCAAGCTCCGGCTCAAGCCGTCGCTACCAAGGCTTTGCTCAATAATAGCCAATCTAATAACAGTGCATTAGTCAATGCAGAAACGCCGATGCACATTACCGGTATGGCCGCGCATTTTGGCCAATGCAGCAGTATCGATGCACTGGCTGATAACATCATCGCCAAGCAAGCACTGTTTATCCCATTGCCAAAAAAGCGCTGGAAAGGCTTAGACAAACACCCAGAGTTATTGGCCCAATATGGCATTAATCAAGTACCACAAGGCGCGTATATTGATCAATTCGATTTTGATTTCTTACGTTTTAAAGTGCCGCCTAATGAAGATGACCGGCTGATCTCTCAACAGCTGCTGTTAATCAAAATAGCCAATGAAGCCATTGTCGATGCCAAGCTAACACCAGGCAGCAAAGTCGCCGTGTTAGTCGCCATGGAAACCGAACTTGAGTTACACCAATTTCGCGGACGAGTTAACTTACACAGCCAAATAGCTCAAAGCCTTAATGCCCAAGGGATCCAGTTATCCAGTGCGGAATATAACAGCTTAGAAGCGATTGCAATGGACAGTGTGTTAGATGCAGCCAAGCTTAACCAGTACACCAGCTTTATTGGCAATATTATGGCGTCGCGGATCGCCTCATTGTGGGATTTCAATGGTCCAGCGTTTACCATTTCAGCGGGCGAGCAGTCAGTTAATCGCTGTATTGATGTGGCACAAAACTTGTTTGCCCTTGGCTCGTTACAAGAGCCTTTAGATGCAATCGTTATTGCCGCCGTGGATCTGTCTGGCAGTATTGAAAACATGTTGTTCAATACCGCTAAACTTAATGCCAAAGGCTTGGGTTCAACTGATTGGCTAGTAGGCGAAGGGGCTGGCGCGCTAGTGCTGCAACAAACCAATGCCGAACACACTACCCTTCACAGCTATGCCAGTATCGACAGCATTGATTTTGATCCATTGTCGCAAGAGCCCGCCACCATTGCGGCAGACCTTATCGAGTTAAACCAAGCGCCGGAATGCTTATTCTCAGAGCAAGGCCAGCAGTTTGCCCAAGGGATAGCGGATGCATCGACAGCCGCTAATTCAGCGACGCTAATCTGTAAAGCCCATGACATTCTCGGTCATACATTTGCCGCCTCTGGCATGGCCAGTGTGCTGCACGCTTTAGTGCAAACACGTCACATCAATAAAACCGCTATCAATGCCAGTGTCTTCACCAATAGTGAAAAACAATACTCGCAAGTGAATTTGTCGGTTTCGGCGGCGCAACAACAAGCATTGCACGCTCGACTGAGCAATAATTTAACTCAACAATTAGCCACGGGCAGTAAGGTAAGTTTAATTAAGCAAGTCAGTTTAGGCGGTCGCGATATTTACCAACACATTATCGACAGCCCACTTGATGCGCTCGACAGTATTATCAATCAATGTGCTGATATCGCCCCAACGGTGTTCAACACCATTGAAAGTAAGCAACCAACTATTCGTGATAATAGCCTTCTTAGCGTCAATAATAGCGAGAATATCGCCGAGCCTCTTATGTCAGAAAATATGCCCGATAAAACGATTCCAAAGCAACCAAGGGTTGCCTGTATGACAAATCATACGATTCCACCTGCACATTTAACGGCATTTCAACAAAATCAGTGGTTAGCACAACAAGCGCATTTAGCTTATTTAGCCAGCCGAGATGCAGGCTTGAAAGTGGCCGACAGTTTATTACGATCTCAATTGGCCGGTTTTACCGCCCAGCCAGCGCCTCTGGCTTCAGTTGCTTCACAGCCTGTTGTAAATATTGACGTTAACGCCTCAACAGCTATGCCTGCGCAGTTAATCCAGCCCAATCATGCCTTCGTACCTGCTTACACCGCGCCGACGCCGGCAGACAAACCATGTATTTGGAACTACGCTGATTTAGTCGAGTATGCTGAAGGTGATATTGCCAAGGTATTTGGTCCAGATTACGCCATTATCGACAGTTATTCTCGCCGAGTAAGGCTGCCAACCACCGACTATTTATTGGTGTCGCGCGTCACTAAACTTGATGCGACCATAAATCAATACCAACCCTGTTCAATGACCACAGAATACGACATCCCGGTTGATGCGCCCTACTTAGTCGATGGTCAAATCCCTTGGGCTGTAGCCGTTGAATCAGGTCAGTGCGATTTAATGTTGATCAGTTATTTAGGCATCGATTTTGAAAACAAGGGTGAGCGGGTTTATCGATTACTTGATTGCACCCTGACCTTCTTAGCTGATTTACCTCGCGGCGGCGATACCCTGCGTTACGACATTAAAATCAACAACTTTGCCAGCAATGGCGACACGCTATTATTCTTCTTCTCGTACGAATGCTTTGTTGGCGACAAGATGATCCTCAAAATGGATGGCGGCTGCGCAGGCTTCTTTACCGACCAAGAACTGGCCGATGGGAAAGGGGTGATCCATACCGAAGAGGAAATCAAACTTCGTCAACAAGTACTTAATAATCCGAATAAACCAACCTTTACACCATTACTGCATTGTAACCAAACGGCGTTTGACTATGGCCAAATTCATCATTTATTAACCGCTGATATTGGCAGCTGTTTTGGCGGTGAACATGTTGGTCACCAACTGCAAAATGGGCTGCAAAAATCGCTTTGTTTTGCCTCAGAAAAGTTCTTAATGATTGAGCGTGTTAGCCAGCTTCAAGTGCACGGTGGCGCGTGGGGCTTAGGCTTACTTGAAGGTCATAAACACATTGCGCCAGATCACTGGTATTTCCCGTGTCATTTCCAAGGCGACCAAGTCATGGCTGGCTCGTTAATGGCAGAAGGTTGTGGTCAATTACTGCAATTCTTTATGGTCCACATTGGGATGCACACTCTGGTTGACAATGGTCGCTTCCAGCCACTGGAAAATGCCTCACAAAAAGTGCGTTGTCGTGGCCAAGTGTTACCACAAACCGCTGAGCTGACTTATCGCATGGAGGTCACCGAAATAGGTGTTCATCCTCGTCCCTACGCCAAAGCTAATATTGATATTTTGCTCAATGGCAAGGTGGTGGTTGATTTCCAAAATCTTGGGGTGATGATTAAAGAAGAAGCTGAATGCACTCGTTACCCGCTTCTGTCGTTAGATACAGCAGGCACTAGCCCTGCTGTAAATTCAAACGCTAGCAGCAAACATATTGCCAACAAAGCCCCATTAATGGCGCAAGTTCCAGATTTAAATGCCCCAAGTAACAAGGGCGTTATTCCACTTAAACACGTTGAGGCGCCACAAGTAAGCGCCGATTCAAAGTATGCCAACCGCGTACCCGATACCGTGCCATTTACGCCATACCATATGTTCGAATTTGCCACTGGCGATATCGAAAAATGCTTCGGGCCTGACTTTAGTATCTACCGCGGACTGATCCCACCGCGCACGCCTTGTGGCGATTTACAGTTAACCACTCGCGTGGTTGACATTAACGGTAAGCGCGGCGAACTGAAAAAGCCATCGTCTTGTATCGCTGAATACGAAGTGCCGGCAGATGCCTGGTACTTTGCTAACAACAGCCACCAGACGGTAATGCCTTATTCGGTATTAATGGAGATTTCATTACAACCTAATGGCTTTATTTCCGGCTACATGGGCACCACTCTTGGTTTTCCTGGGCAAGAACTGTTTTTCCGCAACTTAGATGGTCACGGCACCCTGCTGCGCGAAGTCGATTTACGCGGCAAAACTATCGTCAATGACTCACGTTTGCTGTCTACTGTCATCGCTGGCAGTAATATTATTCAAAGCTTCACGTTTGAGCTAAGCGTCGATAACGAGCCGTTTTACACCGGCAGCGCAGTATTTGGCTACTTTAAAGGTGACGCACTTAAAAATCAGCTCGGCATAGATAATGGCAAAATAACCCAGCCATGGCACCTCGACAATAATGTGGCTGCAGATGTCAGCGTCAACTTACTGGATAAGCAGTCGCGATTATTCAATGCTCCTGCCCACCAGCCACATTATCGTTTAGCCGGTGGCCAACTTAACTTTATCGACACGGCTGAAATGGTGCTTAAAGGCGGTAAATATGGTAACGGTTATTTGTCGGCATCTCGCACGATTGATCCAAGTGATTGGTTCTTCCAATTCCATTTCCATCAAGATCCGGTAATGCCAGGTTCATTAGGCGTTGAAGCTATCATCGAGTTAATGCAAACTTACGCCATCAGTACAGACTTAGGTAAAGGTTTCACTAACCCGAAATTTGGGCAGATATTATCTGATATAAAATGGAAATATCGCGGTCAGATTAATCCATTAAACAAACAAATGTCGCTCGATGTTCATATCAGTGCCATTAAAGATGAACACGGTAAACGCATCATTATTGGTGATGCCAATTTAAGTAAAGATAGCCTGCGTATTTACGAAGTCAAAGATATCGCAATTTGTATTGAAGAAGCTTAGCCGCTCGCTTTTCAAGGAAATAAAAATAATGTCAACTCAATTACAACACGAAAAGCTTTCACCTTGGCCATGGCAAGTTAGCTTGCAAAACAGCTGTTTTGATCACGCTGGGATGAACAAAAAGCTCAAAGATTTATCGCAACCATGTTATGTGGTTAACGATACACAGCAAGGCTTAGGTGTGGCGCAACAGGCTCAAGTGGTGACCGATGCCGTAGCAGCCCATGCGCTACCTGTCAGCGCCTTTGCACCAGCCCTTGGCACCCAAAGTTTAGGCGACAGTAATTTCCGCCGCGTGCATGGGGTAAAATACGCCTATTATGCTGGCGCCATGGCGAATGGTATTTCCTCTGAAGAGCTGGTTATCGCATTAGGCCAAGCCGGTATTTTATGCTCATTTGGCGCAGCGGGGTTAATTCCATCACGAGTTGAACAAGCCATTAAGCGCATTCAAACGGCGCTGCCTAATGGCCCTTATGCGTTTAATTTAATTCACAGCCCGAGTGAGCCCGCACTAGAGCGTGGCAGTGTCGAGCTATTTTTGAAGCATAAAGTACGTACCGTCGAAGCATCTGCATTTTTGGGGTTAACCCCTCAAATTGTCTATTACCGCGCAGCAGGCTTAAGCCGTGACGTTCACGGTGATATTCAAATCGACAATAAAGTGATCGCTAAAATCAGCCGTACTGAAGTAGCGATTAAGTTTATGCAACCCGCGCCAGTAAAAATGCTCCAACAACTGGTTGATGACGGTTTGATTACACCTGAACAAATGGCATTAGCGCAATTAGTGCCAATGGCAGATGATATTACCGCAGAAGCCGACTCTGGTGGCCATACCGACAATCGTCCATTAGTCACCTTACTGCCGACTATTTTGGCACTAAAAGATCAAGTGCAAGCGCAGTACAATTACAAAACGCCTCTTCGCGTCGGTGCCGGTGGTGGTGTGGGCACCCCTGATGCTGCATTGGCGACATTTCATATGGGCGCAGCTTATATTGTTACCGGCTCCATCAACCAAGCCTGCGTGGAAGCCGGCGCCAGCGAACATACGCGTAAATTACTGGCCACCACAGAAATGGCCGATGTGACGATGGCGCCAGCCGCCGATATGTTCGAAATGGGCGTTAAGTTACAAGTGGTCAAACGCGGCACATTATTTCCCATGCGCGCCAACAAACTATACGAAATTTATACTCGCTATGACTCAATCGAAGCCATACCAAGCGACGAGCGTGAAAAACTTGAAAAACAAGTATTTCGCTCAAGCCTTGATGATATTTGGGCCGGCACTGTGGCACATTTTAATGAACGAGATCCCAAACAGATTGAACGCGCTAAAGACAATCCAAAACGTAAAATGGCATTGATTTTCCGTTGGTATTTAGGCTTATCAAGTCGCTGGTCAAACACGGGTGAAGTGGGTCGCGAGATGGATTATCAAATTTGGGCCGGTCCTTCGCTTGGAGCATTCAATGCGTGGGCTAAAGGCAGCTATTTAGATGATTACACTCAACGTCACGCCGTCGATTTGGCCAAGCATTTAATGCACGGTGCAGCCTATTTAGCTCGAGTGAATTTATTAACGGCACAAGGTGTTAGCCTTCCCGTAGCATTACAGCGCTGGCGCCCAGTAGACCAAATTAAATAATAGGCTTATCACGCTTCACCGCGAGATAAGTGATAAAGATAGGAACTAACATGAGCGATATCCAAAAACTCGATTTTTCGGCGGTTAACGACCCGACACTTGTGTCGTTTAACCAGCAAAAAAACCTGATTAAGCGCATGCTAAAAGGCAATAGTGCGACTTGCACCGACTGCAATAAACCGCTAACACTTCTATTGCCGCCTAATACCAAAAAGGCACCAAAAAATAATAAAGCCCCAGGGATTTATTGCGCTAAAGGCTGCACGGACATCGAGCTAGACATGGAAGCTGTGGCGCTAATGAAATAGCGTTGATGACATAGCGTTAATGACATAATGCTACCGAAATGGCCCAAACCCTCTTTAACTAAAGAGGGTTTGGGCCATTTTTTATCTGTAAGTCAATTACTTGCCAGTTTGCGCCGCAATGTAATACAAGCCAGAGTGATGACCGGTCGTTGTTCTACATGAGTAAGCGATAACAAAAAAAAGAAATCACAAACGCAGTCAGCGTAAAAAGCCCTGTTTAATCTCTGCTCGGGATAATAAACGGTTATGAAATAGACTCAATATTCTGCTTTTGACTAACGTATCCCACCCCTAAACCAAGTTGGGGTTATTTAGCTTGCCAGCGCGCCACAATATCAGCGGCGCCAGAGGATTGCGCAATGGTGTTGTCTCCGACTAAAGCGGTTTTAAAATCACTAAATGGCATATTAGCCCACATGCTAAGCTCAAATTGGCTATTGGCTGCCACCTCACCTACACCTTTAGGTGTTCCTGTCATCACAATGTCACCATCGTTTAAGGTCATAAATTCACGAATGGCGTTAACAATAGCTTGTGGTTGATACATCATTAATTGCTGATGCCCCAATTGAGTCACAACGTTATCAATCGTTAACTGAAAACACCCATTATGCATACCTTGAGTAATTGGAATAAAGTCACTAAACAGGGCCGAACCATCAAAGGCTTTAGCTCGCTCCCAGGGTAGGCCTTGTTTTTTTAACTTAGCTTGCAGTTGCCGCTTAGTCATATCAAGCCCAACTCCAACGGCACTAAACTGGCCATTACTTACCATAAAACACAACTCGGCTTCATAATGTAAAGGCTCATCCAAATGGCTCCGTAACGTGGTGGTAATAGCTGAATTAGGCTTAAGAAACACCACCATATCATCAGGTATTTCGTTGCCTAGTTCGTGAATATGTTCTGCATAATTACGCCCAATACAAATAATTTTTGATGGGATGATATGTAAAACTTGGCCATTAACTTGTGTTAGCGTTACTGATTGTCGATCCACATTAACCTCGAATGATTAGACATATTGAGAACAATTAACCGCTTTAGCAACAAAAGCATCACGACGTTAACACATCAAGCCTAGTATGATCGCTTGTCTATTAATATGTCACTTCAATTAAGGATAATAGACGGTTATCAACAAACGGTTATCAACCAGCCCATTGTTCCGCTATCGAAGTGGTATCGAAGTGCTATCGACTGACAATAGGCCCGCGATTGACGCTTCAATACGCCTTAATAGCAAAAAACCGTGGCAGGTTTGATAATATGACTAACTTTAAATAAACCCCTGTTTACGCCAATACAGGTAAAGGCTGATATTACAGGCCTGAAATACCCCCCCAGTTTAACGATTTAGTCACTCTCTTATTGCGAGTTGAAGTTATGTAAATAACCTCTCTATATTAGCGCCTCTATTTCAATCAACGAGCACCAAATTTTGGTAAGCCCCTTGATCACAATAGTAAATATCACTATAAAAACAATGATATATTTATATAATTGTATTTACATTTTTTTAACAACGAACTAGTCTAGGTCTGTTGTACACAGACAATAAACCTGTTTCATTAACGATTAATACAGTAAGAATGACTGTCAGAAAAATAATAATAAGAGAGACTAAATGACAATGTTCGAATTGACAATTAAACAAAAAATAGCGTTAGGATTTGCCTCTATTGGCTTATTACTGCTTGTTGGAAGTAGTTTTTTTTATCATTCTCTCGATCAAATTCAAACAGCAAATACTAATATTGAAACCTTAGCGGTACCCGTTCAAAATAAATCAAATGCATTGCAAATTACCTTATTAAAAATGGCAAAAACAGATAGCTTAGCTTATTCACAAACCGGTAATGACAGTATCAATCTCAGCTTCAAACAATTTAATCTATTACAGCAAGAATTCAATAACGTATTAACGACACTATTAGTCAAAGTAGCGGATCATCCCACTATGCACCAGTCGTTAATTCAAGCAAAAAGCTCCTATCAGCAGTACGTAAAACAATCGCGCACCATGTTCAGCACTAAACTCGAAATAGAGCAAACCCGCACTCACTTCACTACCTTAAAGCAAGATTTTGATAATGCGCGTATAAACGCCAGTAACAATATGATTGATTTGGAACTTATCGAAGCGCCAGTTGATGAAGCACCGTTATTAGCAGAAGTCATTGGCGGCGGAGTGCGTATCGACGACATGTTGTTCGCACTTGGCAATACCATAACGGAACTCGGTCGATTAACTTCTGCCGATACGATTAATATTCATAAACAAGATGTTTCGATGTTATTAGTTAATATTACGGTTAATGGCAACTACTTAACCCAACAAGCTGACCCCTTGGGTGCAACGTCGCTATTTGCCGATTTTGACACCAACTTACGAGCCATTAAACAGTTCACAGATGAACCTGGCACCTTGTATCTCGCGCAACACAATGTCGTCAATAAGCAACGCTTAGCAGAGCAAAGTCATCTACAAGCCAACATTTTTTTTGATGCTACGAATCATCAGTTAGATCAATTAGTGACACTCGCGAACGAAAGATTCAACCAGTTACAAATGGTGGCCATAGATGAAGTGAATACAGCACAAACATTGGCTATTTCAATGGCGGTGATATTTGTATTAATGGCGATCTTTATCTATTACTTCACGTCAAAAGCCATGTTAGGCCCTCTGCAAGTCATTAACCGAGCATTATCACGGATCGCCAGCGGTGATTTATCGGGGCGATTAACCAAGACAAATAATGATGAATTTGGAGCCTTGATGGATAACATCAATAAACTTTCTGACGACCTGACTCATTTATTACAAGCCATTAGTCGTGATGCGCATTTGCTCGATGAATCCGCTATTCGCTCACAAGAGCAAAGCGAAAAAATATCCCATTCAGCCTCAGGACAAATTAATAATATTAGCCAGGCAAAGCTGCTCGCCGAACAAATACATCACAGTTCTACTCAGGTCAGTGAGCAAGCCGCGGAATCTGAACAACATGTCAAATTAGCCTCTTTGCAAGGGGTACAAATAAAAAGTATTGCTAATAATAATCGCCTCCGCATTGAGACCTTATCAACCAGCTTGCATGACTCAGTTAAGATCATGACAAAACTTAATCAACACAGCGATAATATTGGTGGAATTTTAACGACCATCAGTGCTATTGCCGATCAAACTAATTTGTTAGCCTTAAATGCGGCTATTGAGGCGGCAAGAGCGGGTGAACATGGGCGTGGCTTTGCCGTCGTTGCCGACGAGGTACGATCATTAGCGTCTAGAACGCAATTATCAACCGCCAAAATTCAAACCATGATTAACGCTCTACAACAAGAAACAACGAATGCCGTCAATGCCATCTCACAAGGACAAATGCAAGCCAGTGAATGTGTTGAACAAAGTCAGTCGTTACACGATGCTATTAAACAAATAGAAACAGCATTGAGTACCATTAATGGCATGAGCCAAAGTATTACTCATTCGGCCAATGAACAAGTAAACCATAGCCAATTAATAGAACAAACAATGACTCAAACGGCAGATTCAGCCCAACAAAATGCACAAGAATCAACATCAATGACCAATCGAAGCCAACAATTAAATCAATTAGCCCGCTCGCTTACCACCTCCGTTGAACGTTTTAAGCTATAACCATAACGATGATCATTGATGGAATGATTATTGGGTCATTTATGCGGGGTCAGCAATATCAATAATGTGCTGATTAATATTCTCTGCCAGCGTACTGCGCTACTAGGACGCTGCGCTGCTAGAACGCTACGCGGCTAGATGCTATAAAATCATAGCAGCGAAGCGATACTAGCAGGACGTAGTCCGCCCTAGCAGCGAAGCGATACTAGCAGGACGTAGTCCGCCCTAGCAGCGAAGCGATACTAGCAGGACGTAGTCCGCCCTAG